>JBARRE010000745.1:0-25827 GCA_049644065.1 Sedimentisphaerales bacterium
TGGTAATTGAGTTTGTTCGCCGGTTGCCTCGTTAACCACGATAAGCCCCTCTACATTCTCACGTTGTAGTTGCTCGTTTGCATTCAAAAGTTCGATTCCATAGACTGTTCCATCCGGCGCAATATCCACGATGAGCTCGTCACTGAGCTTTATCGATTGAACATCAGCTTGTTTCTCTTTAAAGCGAATATAACCTATATTATACCGTGGGTCGTAAGTGAGTTTCATAACACTTGTCTCCTTTTCAAATTCGCTCAGAAGTATCGTGTGATTACAGAAATAACCAGCCAATCATCGTCTTGTTGGACAGCGTAAGCTTCAACCTGTTTTGTTTCGTAGTGTTCGCCTCGCCATCGCTTCTCAAAGGCAAAGTTCCTGCGGAATCCAGTTCTATTGAATTTTGCGTTAAATTGCTCTCCAGCTTCCACTGCCACAATCACTTCCTGCTCAGTAGCGCCCCGTTGAGCCATGCGTTCCAGCGCATGTGGATGGAAACGAATCGCCATAATCCTGACTTCCTGTCCTTAAACAGTCTTAAAGGCCACTCCATTTATTATATCGTTAAAACAGGTCCATTCCAAATATTTTCTGATTAAAAAGTTTCTATTAGAAGAACGGGTTGTGTGCTTTTTCTGCGGCGATTGTCGTTGCAGGGCCGTGGCCGGGGTAGACTTGTGTTTCTTCGGGTAGGGTGAAGAGTTTTTCCCTGACGCCGTCGAGCAGTTGTGACATACTGCCGCCGGGGAAGTCGGTCCGGCCGATCGAGTCGGCGAAGAGCGTGTCGCCGACAAAGACAACGCCGTCTTCCTTCGAGTACAGGCTGATGCCGCCCGGGGTGTGGCCGGGGGTGTGGAGCACGAGCAGTTTCACGCCGGCCAGGTCGATTATGTCCCGCTCTTTTAAGGACACATCTTCCGCCTCGGTAACGAATGCTGCGCCGGTCATGGCGGATAGATTTGTATTCGGCTCCGTGAGCATTCCAGCGTCGAGATTATGAATATAAACCTTGATTTCGGGGAACTGGCTTCGTAATGCTGCTACGCCTGCGATGTGGTCGATGTGGCCGTGAGTTAGAACCACGGCAACCGGATTCAGTTTTTGCTTATCGAGGAATTCGATCAGCTCACCGGCTTCGAGGCCGGGATCGATAATCAGGCAGTTCCGGGCCGATTCATCATTACGAAGAACATAACAATTGGTCTCGTACGCACCTAAAACCAGATAATCTATTTTCATTTAATGGCTTCCTTAAAAAGCGGGTAGACTAACAAAAATGGCATTTCGAGTCAATACATTTAAGCTTGACCGTCAGGGGGAAGTTTGTTAGTGTGCCGAAACTGTAATGAATTGCTGATAAGCGTATGAAGCATGGATTCGGAGCTTTTGAAGATACCGCAGCAGTAATATATGTGCTTCATATTATGGAGATCGTTATCGAATGAAGGCTTTTTGGCGTGTATTCGAGTATATCTGGCCGCAGTGGCCCCGGCTGATTGTGGTAGTTATCAGTGCGATATTGATAGGCATTCTGTTTTCTCTGAGCTTTATGACAGTTGTCCCGCTGCTGAAAGTAATGATGGGCGAAGAGGGACTGCATCAATGGGTGGACAGGAAAATTTGCAGTTGGCGTTATGGCATTGATTTTTATGTGCCCGATACTATAGATTTTACTAACAGTGAAAACAACAGTATTGCATATTATCTTCTTATAACGAACGTCGAATCGGACGGTCGGGCAGAAGCTGCCGGGCTTAAGGGGCAGGACAGGATCGTCGGGATTAGTAATTCTACAAGGCAGGATCTGGAGCCTGTGAGCAGAGGCAGATTGCTCGAAGAACTCGCTAACGCCGCAGGAGAAAGCACTGTAACATTGCAGTTGATGCGGTCCGGTCAAAATGGAGAATTAGAAGATCAACAACTACAACTGAATACCGGTACCAATCTGTTCTATGTTGAGTTTGCTGTTAACAGTGCCAAATGGATAGTCGGATTCGTACCGCGTGGAATAGCGGCGAATGTAAAAGCACGAGCGGTGATACACCTAATTATTTTAATGGGCGTGGTGACTATCTTTCGATGCATAGCAACATTCTTCCAAAGGTATCTGGCGGAGAAGGTGGTTCAGATAGCAATTGCCGGTTTGCGTGAGGATGTTTTTTCTCACGCTATGGAGATGCCCGTGGGCTTTTTTTCGAGCCGGGGGACCAGTGATACTATCAGTCGAATAGTAAATGATATAAACGCTACGGGAAGAGGGGTGAAAATACTGCTTGGCAAGGCGTTACGGGAGCCGCTTAAAGCATTTTTTTGCCTGGTTGGCGCCATGGTGATTAGTTACAAATTGACGCTGATATTTTTGTGCTGCGCGCCTTTTGTTGTCGGTTTGGCCGCTTTGCTTGGGAAAAAGATTAAGAAGTACACGAGACGCTCGCTTAGAAGCAGTGCCCAAATGCTCGGAAGGCTCGATGGAGCGGTTAATGCGTTGCGCGTAGTGAAGGTTTATAGCCAGCAGGAGCATGAGAGTTCGGCTTACAGGAAAATCAATCGTATGTATTTGAAACAGTCGCTTGGCATAGCCAAAGTTGAAGCAGCCACAGGCCCAACAATGGAAGTGTTTGGCATGATAGCGGGTTCGGCGGCACTTCTGGTTGGGGTATATTGGGTGACCGGTGCAAATATGCAGCCGAGTTCGTTTTTTGGGCTTTTGGTCGCACTTGGTATTTCCGCGGAGTCGATTCGCAAGAGCAGCGATATTTGGAACAAGGCCCAATCGGCAAATGCGGCGGCGGAAAGAGTATTTGCGGTCGTAGATGAGCCGGCTGAATTTGAAAAGCCCGGGGCGATTGAACTGCCGGTTCTTAAGGAAAGAATTGAATTCAAAGATGTAGTCTTTACTTATCCCGGCAGCGATGTGCCTATATTAAAAGGAGTTAATCTAACTGTACAGACCGGCTATAATGTTGCGATTGTCGGGCCGAACGGTTCCGGAAAAACAACTTTGATAAATCTTGTTCCCAGGTTCTATAATACTGACAGCGGCCGGATACTGATTGACGGTCAGGATATACGCGATGTTACTTTGAAAAGCCTGCGTGCCCAGATCAGTATGGTTACTCAGAATGTGGTGACTTTTAATGACACGATGGCTGCGAATATCGCCTATGGAAGACCAGGCGCTACCAGAGAAGAAATAATTGATGCGGCAAAACGTGCGTTTGCCGATGAATTTATTTCAATATTACCGGATGGTTATGATACGGTCATAGGTGAGCACGGGGCAGGCCTGAGCGGCGGGCAGCTCCAGAGAATCGTTATCGCCAGAGCGATCCTGAAGAATCCGGCAATTTTGATTTTTGACGAGGCTACAAGCCAGGTCGATGCCGACAGCGAAGCTAAAATTCACAACGCCATCGAGGAAATTATGCGGGACAGGACCTGTTTTATCATCGCCCATAGATTCAGCACCGTTATTACAGCAGATATAATAGTAGTCATGGATAATGGACGAATTGTTGCTAAAGGCCAGCATGATGAACTGATGAAGGCCTGCCCATTGTATCAAAGCCTGTATGAAACCCAGTTAGTCAAAGCTTAATATGGTAATTTCGACGATGTGTCTTGCAGCAGAATAGAGGTGCCAATGTTCGGGCCGGCCTGAAAAAGCCTGCGACTTTATGCTTCGGCGGAATCTAAAATTCGTACTTTGATTCAAAGGAAGCTGTTCATCTTGCCGATTAAATTAGTTAATGTAAGCTAAAGATGTGGGGCTGAACATTTTGAACTTAAATTGTAGTGTATTGTATTGATTTTTTATTATAGTAATATTCTTTGATGTTTTGGGGAAATGAAGCTATGCCCGAGCTTTTACGACAAAAAAAAGCACACGATCTTTTTAAGAGGTACGATGGCAATCCGATAATGACGCCTGACAATTGGCCCTATCCGACAAATGCCGTCTTCAATCCCGCGGCAGCCAGGTTAAATAACGAAACGCTGCTGTTGGTTCGCGTCGAAGATATGCGCGGCTTTTCTCATTTGACGGTCGCCCGCAGTGCCGATGGATTCACGAACTGGGAGATTGACGCCAAGCCAACCCTCGAAGCCGACCAAAGCTCCCGGGAGGAAAGGTGGGGGCTGGAAGATCCTCGCATTGTATGGCTGGAGGAGCAAAAGCAATTTGCCGTTACCTACGTTTCTTTCAGCGAGGGCGGCCCGGTCGTTTCGCTGGCGATTACCAAGAATTTCAAGACGTTTGCCCGGCTGGGTTCCCTGCTGCCGCCGGAGGACAAGGATGCCTGCCTGTTTCCGCGCAGGTTTAACGGGCGATTCGCACTGATTCACCGGCCTATTGTTCGAGGCGAGGCTCACATGTGGATCAGCTTCTCGCCCGACCTGAAGCATTGGGGCGATCACAGGCCGTTGATTATGACGAGGACGGCCTATTGGGATTGCCACCGAGTCGGGCTGGCTTGTCAGCCTATCGAAACGCCGGAAGGCTGGATGTTATTTTACCACGGCGTTCGCAGTACAACCGCGGGAGCAATATACCGCGTCGGATTAGCCCTTCTGGATTTGAATTCACCGTGGAAAGTCCTGCGCCGAGGCGATGAGTGGGTCCTTGGACCAAGCGCAATTTACGAGCGTATCGGCGATGTCAGCGACGTGGTATTCCCCAACGGCGCCACTGTCCACAAGGAAATCGATCAGATTAACCTCTATTACGGCGCAGCCGACAGTACCGTCGCTGTAGCGACAGCTAAAATAAGCGATTGCATCGAATATATCATGTCCAGCCCGAAAGTAGACGACTAAGCCGCCGGCAATTCATGTAAAACTGTATTGATGCTCTTATCGGCCCGGCCCGGCTCATTGAGCAAGCCGCCAGGGCCGTTCACTTCGGTGTCACAGCCGCTAAGGTCGACACTTGGCATGGTTTTGAAAAAATCAGATCGCGATGTTTCGTTGCCGCTTGATAACCGTGGGCACGATTCTACTCGTGACGCAGAGCGACGATAGGATCTACTTTGGCGGCATGGATTGCCGGATACAGCCCGAACAGGATGCCGATGGTCATACTGATCAGCAGAGGCAGGATTATTCCTTTCCATGTGAGAATCGTGGTCATACCCGAGAAGTGTGTTATCAGACTTGGTATCACCGCACCCATTCCCAGACCGACGAGTCCGCCGGTTGTTGAGAGCACAACCGTTTCGACGAGGAATTGATAGATGATCTGTCTGCGCTTGGCACCGATGGCGCGGCGAATGCCGATCTCTCGGGTCCGCTCGGTGACGGAGGCCAGCATGATGTTCATAATGCCGATGCCGCCGACTAGCAGGCTGATGCACGCGATAGAGCCCAGGACGATGCTCGATCGGCGCTCGGAGGCCTCGGCCTCTCGCAGCAGAGCCAGAGGCACATTAACAGAGTAGTCCTTCTTCTTGTGGAACTTATCGAGCATACGTCTGATCGCCTTAGCGGTCGATTCAACGTACTCGATTCGGTCGACCTGTACAATTATCTGATGCAGCTCGACCCGCTCCATCGAACGACCGCCGGACGAGGACCGCGTAATCACGTCTCCAAAGTACTGGCGGGCTATGGACAGTGGGATATAGGCGTCCACCTCCTCATCGGGCATCTGGATGTCACCCGACTTGCCTCCTTCGCTCTTGATGATGCCGACGATCTCAAAGTAGTTGCCTCCGATCCGCACCCATTCGCCTATGCTGTGCTTAGTGGCCAGCAGCTTTCTGGCGCCGAACTCTGTGAGAACGACCGCGGGAGTTGGGTTTTCCTCGTTGACGAACAAGAGGATCCGTCCGGCCAGGATTTCCCGTCTGACCAGATCGAACCACGCCGGAGTGGTACCCACAATGCGGACCTCCAGGCTCCGTTCGCCAATCCGACCTTTCTGACGCAACAGTTTCGCAGGAGCGGTCCGCTCGACATGTTCGAGACTCTCGGCCATTCGCAAGTGGTCCTCGTACGTCAATCCGAACACGCTCATGTTAATCATAGATCGATTCGCGCTGGCGGTTTCGTCCTCGACCGCCTTGACGGATGAAACGATGATATTGTTGCTTCCGAGCTTGCGGATCTGCTCCAGGGCCTCCCGACCGGCTCCTTCTCCGACCGAAAGCATGGCGACTACGCTGCCTACGCCGAATACAACGCCGAGCATCGTTAAAAACGACCGGAGCTTGTGGAGTAGAAGGTTCTCCAGACCTGACCGGATGTTCCTGATGAATTTGACCCCGTTCCAGGTCATTTCTGCTGATCGCCTCCCAATTTCTCCTGGAAGAATTTCATCCTCTCTTCCATGGACATGTTTTTGAGCTTCTCCTTTTCCTCCTCGGACATGTTCTTCATCATCTCCATTGTCTTTTGCATCCGCTTCTTCATCTGCTCCTGCTGATCCGGGGACAGATTCGGGACTCCCTGCGGCATCTGCCCCGGCGGTAAAGTCGGAAAGCCCTGGGTCTGCACCGGCGGCGTCACCTGCGGTCCTGCGCTCGTCGGAGCGCTGGTTTTACCGTCGAGGCGGTCGCGAACCTGCTGATCGATGGTGTCGGTTTTTTGGATAGCCTCATTAGGTTCCGCTTCGCCTGTCGGCACTTCGTTAACAGAGGAAGGTTTTAAAGGCGGATCGAGCAAGACGATTTCTCCTTCCTTCAATCCGCTAATGATCCGGATCATCCGGTTGTTGTCCATGCCTATCTCGACTTTGCGCGGCACGACCGACTCACCTTTGTGCATGTAGACCATCGTATCTCCCGCAACCCGCGTCACGGCCTGGACGGGCACATAGACTGCATCGTCATACTTCTCAACGATGATCTCCGTCCGGCAGGTCGTCCCCGGGCGAAGGGCCGGATCGTCCGTGTCGAGGTTGATTTGTGTTTTGAAAACCTTAAGATCGGGATTGAGGAAAATGCCTGCCGAATCAGGAAGCGGCGCGACCATAGCCACCGTTCCCAGGAATTTCTTGCCGGGAAGCGTCTCTACCGTAACGATTGCGGGCTGTCCGATCCGCACTTTCGCTAAGCTCGTTTCGTGCACACTCACTTCCGCCATTGTCGAGGCATCAGTAGGCAGGTAGATCAGCTCCTGCCGTTCGAACACCTGCTGACCCTCCGCCAGGGGCTCCTTTAACATGCTCGCAAGGCCGCTCTTGGTGCTTGTGGCATAAACAACCAGGCCATCGCACGGAGCGAGAATGGTCGTTTTTTTGAGTTGATCCTCGATCTTCACAAGCTTTGTCTGCTGCCGGGTGTACTCGGCTTCTTTGGCTTTCAGATCGGCCCCGGCCTGTCTTTTGTCGGCATCGGCTTTGCGCTTGGCACGATCCAGGGCCGATACCGCCTGCTGCACGTCGCTCTGGAACTGTCGTATCTGCCGGGGATACGTGAAATCCTCCAGGAGGTTGAGGTCGGCCACTGCAATATCATATTCCAGCCTCCTGCGTTTGACCGTAAGCTCATCGGCTGTCCGCTCGGTTTTGGAGAGATACTTCTCCTCATAGAGTCTGTTCGACCACTCCAGCGTCTGCTCGGAGCGCTCCAGTTCCTCCTTCGCAAGGGTAATCCTCTTGTTCGCTTCGTTGACGTCCTTGGGATACTGGCCCAGTTCATACTTCCTCAGGTCCTGCTGTGCGAACTCCAGGGCCAGTTCTGCCTGATTGACATCACTTACCGCCTGGCTTGTAACAATGGCGAGATTTTCCTTGGAGTTGATGTACGTCGCCTCGTTATTCTGAACACGGATCTCCTGATCGATTTTGCCGTCCTGGAGCGTACTGGCATCCAGCTCGACGAGCAGGTCTCCTTCTTTGACCCGAGTGCCTTCGGATACAAGACTTATGATGGAGGTCCGGCCTTCGACCTCGTTTTTTATGATATGCTGGTCGCGGGCCTTGATGGTGCCCGATTCGACGACGCTGATGGTCAGAGGCCCTCGCCTGGTCGTGAAGGTCGGCACATCCTGTCCCGCTGCTTTGCCGCCCCGGAATACCGTGAGCCAGACAATGCCCGCGCCGAGCAATACGATTATCACAAGAGCGCTGATCAATCCTTTTCTGCGGAGTATGACGCTATGGTTGTTCACATTATCATTTTGCGGTGCCATAACCAATTTCCTTGATAAACCCCCTTCGTATTCGTAGCGGTCGGTTCTTTATAAGCCCGGGCAATGTCACCGCCTCAGAAAGTTGCCCATGTTTGAAGCCGGAGCAAATATGCCTAAAAGGCAATTAACTATTTTCGCATAGAAAACGTTTCGCCTCTTCATTGTGACTGAGCCGGCGTTTGTTGCAGATGGTCGATTGCAAATTTGGCCCGCACACTCTCAAGCAGTTGCGCCTTCTTTTGGATTCTCCAGACGAGCACCGCGATGGGTTCTCTTTTTCTGTCTTTGAAGGTTATTATTATTTTTCCAAAGCCCATAAGCCGTTCGAGAAAATCGCTCGTATCGACACGGCTGTTATAGTCCTCCCTGCCTATTTGCTCTCCCGATTCGGTCGGACCTTCCTGCAGGTTCATATAGTTGGGCGTTATCGTCACATAATAGAAAAGCCCTTTGAGCCAGGAAAATATGATGGCCAGCAGACCTATTATGCCTACGAGAAGATAGACTGTAGCGTTCATAGATACGGCAATGTTTCTGAAAAGTTTGAGGAAAGGCACGACCCAGCCAAGCAGATGCAGCCATAAGAGGAAGAATCCCAAACTTACAATTGTAATAATCAGTATCTTAATGCTGATGTCGTATTCTTCTATGAGAAAGTTCAGGAAGAATACTGCAAACCAGACACCGCCTATGGCAGCTCCGGAGATGCCGGGAAAACATGAGATTCCTGCCGCTATGAGCGAGGCTGCAATAGTGGGGACATAAAGTATCTTTGGCGTCCAGTTAAAGACAATAAGCCAGTCATTTATGTCCGGGTCCAGCCTGATTGCCTTCTCCATTCTCAATCTTGTTCTGAGAGTTTTCCGAAGTATAAGCCACGCTACAGTTGCGGCTGCCAGCAGGCCTATGGCGATATATATGGCTATCATTTTATTCGACAGCCATTCGATTTCGGACGGTTTGGGAAGCAGGAAATATACGAGAATAAATAAAATAACTATCAGTCCGACGAGGCCTGAAACCAAGAAGATGATTTTCTTTTTCCTCTTTGCGCTTTTGGAATCATTCTTCTCGTCAACATTTGTGTTGTCTTCGACGTTCTGTTCTTCCATGATATGCCCTTTCAAAAATGAGCTTTAAGCCGCGTAAAATTGAAATCAGGCACATATTACTTGATATTGTCCGGAAGCACAATAGGTTCCCATCTTACTTTTGCGGCCCCGAGCAGCGTGCCGGAGGCGTAGGCCAAATCGACAAGCGCTATCTGGTACTCGGCCAATGCCAGAATTTCGGCTCTTTGAGACTCGGCAAAATTCGCCTGCGCCTGAAGTACGTCGGTAGATGTCCCCAGGCCGAGCTCAAACTGGCGACTTTCGGCATCGAACAGCCGGCCGTCCAGGATCGAGCTTTGCCTGCTGGCCAGGACACGCTGCCAGTTCGCCTCAAGCTGATCGATAGCATTCAGCACCTCAAGTTCAATTAGTGCTTGGCGACTATCCCGGCTGGCCAACCGCTGCCTGCGCTGGTAGAAGGCCTGCCTAAGCTGACTCTTTCCGGCTTCATTTCCCAGCGGCACCAACAACTGCAGCCCGACTCGATGGTCCTCGAATCTCTTATCGAAAAGCAAATCAAATGAGTCGTCTCTCGTACCGCCCAGGCCGTTCACGTTATACCTGTAATCCATCGTGACCAAAGGCAGCGACTGGCTCCGCATATAATCGACAGTGGCGAAATCTTCAGCGATTTGCAGCTCCAATTCGAGCATTTCCATCCGATTGTCCATGGCTGTTGCCACTAATTGCTGTTTTTTCAGCTCATAACGGACAGGATCCGGCTCGGTGGCAGGTATCACCACCGTAGGTGTTTGCATTCCCAGGCCCGCCTTATTGAGCGTCCGCTTAAGGTCACGTTCTCGATCGCGTACGTAGTTTTCAGCTAAAATAATAGCCTCAAGCTGCTGTGCGACTCCGGCCTCGGTTCGGGTAATCTCTATCTGCGGTTTGTCGCCTGCAGCCACAAAACGACCAGCTTGTTCGTATAGGGCTTTGGCCAGCTCAAACTGTTTTTTCCGCACATCCAATTCCCTCATGGCCGCATAAAGTCGCCAGTACACACGATCCACATCGGCGATAACTCGTATAACTTCGAGTTTTGTTCTTGCATCTGTTATCTGCCGCTCATATTCGGCAATACGGATGGCATAGGTATTAGCTCGCTTGCCTGCGCCCCGAAGCAGTGGCTGACTAATCGAAACTGACATGTCCGAGCCATAAGAAGGATCGAATACTTGGTGGATACTGCCTGTTTTGGCACGGCTATCGGCTAAGTCAAAGTTTACTGTGCCACCGGTTCGCAAAGGGACCTGAACGCCAAGACCGGTGCTGGTATAATCGACTTGTGAGCCTGAAATTTCATCAAGAAACGAAGCCGATGGGGTATCCGTCTTTGAAAATGTCAGATTAGAGTAGAACGCCGCCTCGAACTGGGCCTCCTGCTGGCTGACCTTTTCGGCGGCAACAGCAGGATTGATAAGCTGCACCTTCAGGTCAAGGTTGTTCTCCAGCGTAAGCGCTCGACATTGTTCCAACGTCAGCTCAAGCTCTTTTGGCGGCACTTCATTCACATCATTAACGTCCGCCGGGGCTTTTTCCTCGTCCAAGGCCTCCTGCAGCTCAAGCGTTTCTATCTGCCGGGTCTTTTCAGGGGCAATCCTGGTTTGGTAAGAATCTCCGTCACCGGAAAACTGTTCGCAGCCGGTTAATACAATTAGTCCCAATCCGGCAAAAACCGCATGCCGGAACCATTTAAGCAATTTTTTTTTACTCATGTCTGAGAGCCTCAATAGGGTCGAGCCTGGCGGCCTTGATTGCCGGGAACATTCCAAAAAAGATACCTACGGAACCGGAAAAACCGAACGCAAGGCCTATTGCCCACAGGGGGATATATGCCATATCAAGTTCAACTTTCGGGATATTGGCTATGCCTGTGGTCAGAAGCTGGCCAAATCCGACTCCGACAAGCCCGCCGACAAAGCACAAAACCACAGCCTCAATCAGGAACTGGGTTAGAATCGCTGACTTTTTCGCTCCCACCGCTTTGCGAAGCCCTATTTCTCTGGTTCGTTCCGATACGGAGACAAGCATAATATTCATAATGCCCACACCACCGACTAAAAGAGAAATGCCAACAATACCACCGGCCACCATCAATACCAAGCGGGCAATTTCATTGAAGATATCCAGGAAGTTCTTGACTGAATCAACTCTAAATGTGTCGGGTTCGCCGGGCTTTATGTTGCGTGTGCGTCTAAGGAAGAAGCTTATCTCGGCCCGGGCATCATCCGAAACTTCAGGGGATTTGCTTTCGGCACGAGCCCAGATAAACAAATACCGCTTCATCTTGAAACTGGTCTTGAATGGAATAAATATCTCGGAAGTTTCCTGGTCACCTCCCCCGAATAAGGATTCAGGGCGAGCTTCGAGTACGCCGACAATATAGAAAGTGTTGTGACCTATGAGAATCGACTGGCCTATGCAATCACGGTCAAGGCGAAGGTCGTTGCGCAGCTTAGGATCAATTATGCAAACCTGTCGCATCTGCATTTCATCGATAACCGAAAGCGGTCTTCCAAGCGTGACCTTACGGCCCTCGATTTGATGGCAGGCAGGCTCAATGCCTTGAAGGTTCACATTTTCGACTGACTTCTCACGGTGGCTGACGGTATAAACTCCGAGCCCAGTCTGACGGCCAAATCGCTCCACCGACGGGCAGTGATCGAGCAGGCCATCGAAATGCTCGGGCAAAAATCTAATACTCCAATACGGGGCATGTTGCAGAGGCCCTCTGTCAGGACGCGTGGGCGAAATAAATATAGTATTGGTTCCAATAGATTCAAACTGTGTGAGTATTTTTGCCCTTAGACCGCTAAGAGCAGCAATGACCGCTGTTACCGAAGCAACACCGATGATAATCCCAAGTGTGGTGAGTACCGATCTGGTTTTGTTTGCCCAGATTTGGCTCAGTGCAAGGTAAACGCTCTGATAGAAGAGCCGAAGAAATACCAGAGGTGCCTGTAGCAAAGCTCTCATGGCTGCTCTCCCCGTACATTATTCTGTATTGCTGTCTTGTGCACCAGGTCCCGATTAGCCGGCAAGTCACTGCAAACACGACCATCTTTCATCTGAATTATTCGCTCGGCGTGATTGGCCACATGTTCCTCATGCGTGACTATGACAATAGTCTGGCCTTCCTGATGAAGCCGATCGAACAGTTTCATAATACCTTCGCTTGTTTTACTGTCGAGATTTCCTGTCGGCTCGTCCGCCAGCAGAATACTTGGCTCACAAACAAGTGCTCTGGCGATAGCTACGCGTTGCTTTTCACCTCCTGAAAGCTGATTCGGCCTGTGTTTCATCCGGTCGCCCAGCCCAACTCTCTCAAGCACGTTTTTGGCTCGCTTACGCCGATTCCACCAACCGTTTTTTGAATAAATCAGCGGCATCTCAACATTCTTGAGCGCGCTTAGCTGACCGAGCAGCTCGAACGACTGGAAGACAAACCCGATTCGCTCATTACGGACACGGGCCAGCATCGCGTCACTCATACTCGTGGTGTCCTGCCCATCCAGTCCGTAGTATCCGGAAGTGGCCCTGTCCAGACACCCCAGGACATTCATCAGAGTGCTCTTGCCCGAGCCGGAGGCCCCCATTACAGCGACATATTCGTTTTCGTGCAGCTCCAGACTGACACCGTCAAGTGCATGTATACGTTCCACGCCGACTTTATAGACCCGAGTGACATCCTGCAGTTTTATGACGGATTTATCATCCTGGGGTCGAATTGCCGGTTTATCAGCTTCGGCTGCTATCATTGGCATCGTTTGCAGTTTCTTCTTTAGTTGCAGCTTTAACGTCTTTTCTCTTTGCTTCTGCTTCACGCTCATCCTGTATTATCTGATCGTTCTTAATACTCTCGAGTACCTTATACGGACCGACTACTATTTTGTCTTCTTCTGTTATGCCCGATTTTATTATGGTGTTGGTTAGGTTACTCTGGCCGGTTTCAACGGGCGTTACTACAGCTTTGCCGTCAATATAGCGGTAAACCACAGCCGCATATGTCTTGGCTGTATCAATCTCGGGAGAATTCTCGCGAATCTTCAAAGGCAGATCGTCGATAGCTGCGCCCAGCACGGCCTGGCTCGGCAAATTGAGCACGTTTTCGTGCTTTGTAGTCTCGATGTCCACATGGGCGGTCAGGCCCGAATACAACTTCTGCACATCGCCCTGAAGAAGTATCTCGGTCCTGAAGTATTTAGTACCAGTTGACGACACACGGTGTGTCAATGCAATCGAATCGATGACTCCTTCAAATTCTTCGTCGGGAAAGGCCTGGACTTTAACCGTAGCCGTTTGGCCAACCTTTATTTTGCCTACGTCGGCCTCATCCACCTGTGCGACAAGCAGCATTGTAGAGAGGTCCGCCACTTCCATGATCACGGTGCCCGGATTATTCATCGTCCCCATTATAACCATCTCTCCCACCTCGGCTTCGAGCCGGGTCACCACACCGTCGATGGGTGAAGATATCGTCATATGGCTGAGAGCATCCTTCGCCTGTGCGATCCCGGCATCGGCGACCTCAAGGTTATGTTGTAACACCACCAAATTCAGATTCACCGATTCCAGTGTATACGTAGCGGCCTCATACTGTGACTTAAGCTCGTCATATTTAGCCTGGGCCTGGTCGAAAGTAGCCTGAGCGATGTCCTTTGATTCGAGCAGTCCTCTCTGGCGTTCCAAATCACGCTGGGCTTGTTTTAGCGAGGCGTCAAGGCCGGTAAGGCTCGACCGCTGACTGTCTATCCTTGCTCTATCGACTTCTGTCTGTGCAACCTGAGCGGCGCGGCCGGCCTCGGCCGAAGCCAGCCGGGTTTCCAAATCTTTTGCATCCAGACGAGCCAGCACCGAAGCAGGGACCGGGGGATTAGCATCCGGATCGCCGCAAGTCACAGTATCTCCTTCCTCGTAGGGCAGTTCTATGATTCGCGCTGAGACTTTTGCGCTAATGTCAACTTTGGTCTTTGGCTCGATCTCGCCCGGAGCACTGACAAACTCTATCAGTTCGCCGCGCTGGGCCTTTTCGATACGAACTACAGTGGTCTTGCCCGGGCCTTTAAACTTGGCCCGAATCGCCATTCCAGCCCCGGAAACGACCACCAGTATCACAATAATCACGATAATAATTATACGAGACTTCTTCACCCTAAAACCTTTCTTGTAAAGATTAACTGTCGGTATAAGTTCTGTGTAGCCACCTATAAGTGTGATTATGCAGACCAAATGTTACCGTTTTGTTACGGTTATGTACTTTTTTTGCTTTTTTTTTTGACATATTGCGAAAAAATGAATCTTGAGTTCGCTTATTAGCCCGTTACGAGATAGTATTCCATTGTCACCGATATAGATATAGACGCCCAACCACCGGATTTATTGCGCTTTTTTTGAAGAAAATTCCCGAATATGGGCTGTTTGGCACAGAGAAACACCTGACAGAACTGCATGGCAATCCGATGCTGGCCTACAGAAGCCCACACTTGCTATCGGTAATTTCATTTTTTTGGCGTTGGCTCTGTAAAACGATAAAGAAACCACTCATCCGCTTCGGCTGCCGCTGTCTCGTGTCATGTTTGCTCGACTAATGGAACTTATCTGGCCGCCACCACATGTGTCGGTGTTGCAGATTGAGGCGTATGCATGCCTTCTATCTCAAATGGCTGGCCCGGACCACAGCCGGCCACTAAAAACATGAACGCTGCAATAACGAACAGAATGATGGTTGTTTTCACAACATCTCCTTCTCAAGATATCTAACTAATTCTCCTTGAATGCACTGTTGTTCCTATAGAAATAGAATACCAAAAGTGCCGGAAAAATGCAAGCGTAGAATGCAATATCAGTCCCGATTCTCAAATCGAGGGTACTCAATCGGGCATAGGCCGATAAAATCCGCTATTTTGTCCAGTAGTCAATAACAAGGACTTTGTCTAAATGTGGGCCCAGGAGTTCGCCGAACGCCTTGTGGGCCGGATGTGGAATATACTTTGCCCTGTCGGCTTCACTGAGAAATGTCACAAAGAAACAGTGGGTGAAACCCTGCTGACGGTTTTCCACGCTCACATCCGTGCCCCATTCGAAATCGTATATCGCATCGACCTTGTCCGGCAGCGCACAGAAAGCGTTCTCGATTTGCCCGACCTGCTCATCGGTGGAGCTGTCCTTGAACTTGAACAGCACGACGTGACGCAGCACCTGGCCCGGCACTTCGGCATTGCTCGCCGCGGCGGGTTTGTCCTCGGTGGTGTGCTTGGTTTCGTGAACACTGACACAGCCGGCCAAAATAATCGCTCCGGCAGCCAGGCACAAAAAATTCCTAATCATGTTTCGTTACCTCCGGTAATTTCTTTATAAACTTGTTTCTACTTTTTACCAGACGAGGCATTTTATCAGCAATACCATCCAGCGTCCACATCAAATTTACCGGCAGAACAGTTCCAAGCTTGGTGTTTGAGTGTCTTAAAAAAATCTGCAAAAACGTTTTTGCATTTGATCCGAAAAGAAATACAATAGAGAAATCGAGGTGAAGCGGTCACCGTACTTATGTTGTATGCTCTGTAATAACGTGTTGAGTCACGGTATGAATATGGCTGCAAAAAGTGAAATGGGAGAAGATTAAGATGCTCAAATGGTTCAAGCAGTTGGATAAGATTCTGCGTGGGGATGCGACCCGCATTTCGTTACTGGCCGAAGGCCGGTTTACAACTCCTGTCGCCGGACTGTCGGTTTCCATCGTAGTGCTCGGCGTCCTGTATGGATTGTGCATGGGTACATTCGCGATGATCAGAACGGGGGGGCAAGCATATATGCAGATGATCGCCAGCGCCATCAAGCTGCCGATGCTGTTTTTCCTCACATTCGCAGTGACATTTCCCTCCCTTTATGTATTCAATGCGCTCATCGGGACGCGGCTGTCTGTAATCTCGGCTCTTCGCCTCCTGATTGCTGCGTTAGGCGTAATGCTGGCGGTGCTGGCATCATTAGGACCGATTGTTGTATTTTTCGCCTTGAGTACTAAGAGTTATCCGTTCATGGTATTGTTGAATGTCGGTACAAGCACTGTGGCAGGTGCGTTGGGGCTTGGATTTCTGTTACGCACGTTAGACCGGTTGGTTATTGTGCAGGAAGATATCGAATTGTCCAATTTTGAAGTGAGTCTGGAAAACGGCCAGGGCGAAGAGGCAGAGGGTAAGAAAATCGAGCCGACAGGCGCTCTTGATCGTATGGGCAAGGTTACGAACCGCAAGGCAAAAAGTGTTTTCAGGATATGGACGATTGTCTTTGCGCTCGTCGGAGCCCAAATGAGTTGGGTGCTTCGTCCGTTCATCGGGTGCCCAACAGCGCCGTTTGAGTGGTTTCGTGAACGTGAAAGCAATTTCTTTATTGCCGTGTTGCGGGCATTGGCCAACCTGTTTTCATTGTAGGAAATTCTGTGGCTGTTGAGCCATGTATGGCGGAGTGTAAAACGATGTTGCTTCAAGCCGAATATGTATTGCGGGCAAGACCGTGGGCCGTCGAGGGCGATCATACGGCAAAAAAGTTAGCGCAATTAGGAATACTGATAGCCGTGTTTGGAATTTTGTATGGTGCGGTAATGGGTAGTTTCGGCGGGGTGTTCGGCGAGCGCTTCTGGCAGGTTGTTTTTTCGGCTGTCAAGGTGCCGTTTCTCCTGATGGGTACGTTTGCGCTGAGCCTGCCGAGTTTTTTTGTGGTTAATACACTATTTGGGCTGCGGTCGGACTTTTCGTATTCTTTGCGGGCTTTGCTGGCAACACAGGCGGGGCTGACGATTGTCCTGGCATCTTTCGCTCCTTTCACTGTGTTATGGTACGTATCTTTTTCGAATTACCGGGGGGCGATTTTGTTCAACACGTTTATGTTCGGTTGTGCCAGTCTCACGGCTCAGTGGCTGCTTCGGCGATTCTACGAGCCACTTATTCGGCGCAACCGGCGACATCGTACATTGCTGCGGGCATGGCTGGTCATCTATGCATTCGTGGGAATTCAGATGGCCTGGGTCCTTCGGCCATTTATCGGCAATCCTGATGCGCCGACACAATTTTTTCGCCAGGACGCTTGGGGCAATGCATACGTGAGCCTCGCCAACATCATCTGGAGCTTCATCGGGGGATAACGCCCAACCTGCATTCTCATATTTCTTGCCGCAGTGTTCTTCCTGCGGCACAAAACTGGCAGAGACACAAAGTGCGATATCAGATCAAAAAATCACTGATATTGACGGCACAGTCGCGGAACTTGTCTGCGGGTAATGTCACAGTCTGCCATTTCGGGCTACGGCGTTTCATAAACTTGCGGTAATCATCTAACTTAACACAAAAGAACAGGTACCTGTTTGTGTCGAAATCGAAATAATCCCTGCCGTCAAAATCGACGTCGATGTTCTCGGTTTTGTAGGCAAAAACAAATGCGGCTTGATGGCCCTCGCCAAAGACCCGCTGCCACCTTGTCAGGCCCTCGATATCTCCAATCGTGACCCAGCATTCAAAGCCCGCCAATTTGGCCAGGCTGGTGCCCTTGAACTTTCTGCCCTTTACCTCGGCGATGACGATTGGCCGGTCGGGCGGGTATAATAAAAAATCGAAGCTCTTGACGTCGGAATGTCCGAAGGCCATTCTTTTGTGCTCATCAACCGATTCGTACTCAATTCGATTGTCTATAAGCCAATTCTCGAAAGCCCGCTCGTAATGATTTGGAAAGGAATCCTTCATTTTCCTCGCCTCGGCTGTTAACCGCCGGGTTCGCCGGAACTTTTACTCTGCGCATCGAGACTCGCATCCGAGAGGCAGGATCTCGAAGGTTACTTATCCTGCTTGAACAACAGCGGGGCAAGCTCGTTCAGGTAATTCCGCCATATTCGCCACTCATGGGTGCCGTCGGTAATGTGGCCGACGTGTTTGATTTTCTCGGCCGTCAGCCGTTCAAGAAATTTCTGGTTTGCCTCGAAAAGGAAGTCCTTCCTGCCGCAGCCGATCCACAGCAGCTCAAGTTTTTCATTTATCGATTCAGGCTCAGCCAGCAGCTTACCGAGAGCCTGTTCTTCCGGTATTGCCGAGCTAAACGCCCCGATCCAGCCGAACAAATCAAGATTACCCAGGCCTATCGTCAGCGACTGACCGCCGCCCATGGACAGGCCCGCTATGGCCCGGTCCTTTTGCTCTGAACTGACACGATAGCACTTCCGGACGTATGGAATGATATCCTCAATCAGGTCCTTCTTATACGCCCCATACCTGCCTATGCTCCGCATAACCGGGGGGGACGAAGGCGTATGACCGTAAGGCATCACGATTATGAACGGCTTTGCCTTGTTCTTTGCGATGAGATTGTCCATGATAAGATTGGCCCGTCCGATCCCGGTCCATGCATCCTCTGTATCGCCAAATCCGTGGAACAGGTACAGCACGGGATATTTTGTGTCCTGATTTGTCTCATAGCCGGGCGGCGTGTATAAATAAAGCCGGCGCGGAACACTGAGAGACTTCGATTGGTATTTGTGTATGTGCAGCGTGCCGTGAGGGACCTGCTGCTCTTCGTAGAACATCGGTTCGTCGCCGGGTATCTCGACGAGGTTCTTCGATGAGCTGAGCCAGACTTTAAGCCAGGAATTGGATGGATCGACGACCTGCAGCCCGTCCACGATGAAAGTATACTCGTAGATGTCCGGCTCGACCGGACCCAGAGTCACATACCATAGCCCTTTACTATCCTTGGCCATCGGTTGAATCCCCTGTGAGAACTGGGCTTGCAAACCGACTTGTCTGGCGTTGGGTGCAAGCAGTCTAAACGCCACTCGACGTTTAGACTGAACTTGTGGGGATATTATGCTCTGGGATCGCTGAGCCCGGATTTGCGAAGCGGGCCAGCACAAAATTGACAGACACAAAACTACCAGGCCGAATCTGCAAAATCTCATTTTTTCTTCCTTCCAAATATAGTCTGCATACGCTCTGAATCGCCCGCTTTCTCACATCAAATTAAGCGGAGTCCAGTCCGGAGAAGAACTCATCGTGGCCCACAAGCTCCTGATCGCCGGTAGCCATATCCTTGATGCCGATTTTGCCTTCTTTGAGCTCCTCTTCGCCTATGATTATACACTTCTTCGCGTTTTGTGCCGAAGCTTCTTTCAACTGCTTCGAAAGACCTCCCGTCTTATAGCTGATATTGGCCGAGTGTCCCATCAAACGCAGCTTTGCAATAATCCGCCACGCCTCGTTGCCGATGTCACCTATGCAGGCAACAAAATAGTCGATCTGCCGTTTCGGTACCTGTTTATCAAGCAGTCCTTTGTCCTTAAGGAGTATTTCCAGCACACAATCGCCCATCCCCATTCCGGTAGCCGAAATCGAAGGACCGCCGAAATCGCGAAGGAGATTGTCATATCTGCCGCCGCCGCAGATGGCGCGAAGGTCGCCGACGGCGTTGTGCACCTCGAACACAATGCCTGTGTAGTAGGCCAGTCCTCGAACGATGCCCGGATCATAGATGCAAAAGTCACCCACTCCCATTGTTTCCAGCGTCCCGAGGACTTCCTTTATTTCATTGTACGCCGCGAACTCCTCTGATTCGGCGTCTATCAATTCTCCAAGCTCCGGTATCGAATCGATTCTCATAAATGCCGATATTTTAGCAAGCGTTTCATTGTCCGCCACCTGTTCTGCAAGCATTTGCTCGAATGCTTCGGCAGGCACTTTGGCTTTTTTATCAAGAAGGACATATAGAGATTCGAGTTTTTCGTCGGGCACGCCGTAGCTTTTTAGAACGGCCGCCAATAACTTTCGGCTTGAAATCCTGACTTTGACATCCTGCGGCGTCAGCCCTAAATTTCTGAGATAATCCACGGTGGTGAAAATAATTTCGGCATCGGCCAGCGGCTGATCGACGCCAATGATATCGATGTTCCACTGGAAGAATTCGCGAAGCCGGCCTTTCTGGGGACGTTCGGCCCGGCATAATCTTGGAACGGAGAACCATTTGATCGGTTTTGGCAGAGCGTTGATTTGCTGGTTGACCATTCGTGCCAGCGTCGGCGTAATCTCGGGTCTCAGGGCCAGGTCTCTGCCGCCGCGGTCCGTCAGCGAGAAAAGCTGCTCGGCGATTTCGTCGCCGCTCTTTACCTGGTACATTTTCAGGTATTCGAATATCGGCCCGTCATATTCTTCGAAGCCGTTCCGCAGGGACACTTTTTTCCAGCCGTCCACGATAAAATTGCGAATTGCCATGTCCGGCGGATAAAAATCCCTCGTTCCCTTTACCGGCGGTATTTTCATTTCTTCTTCGCCTTGCGCTTACGCCTGGGGCTTTTGCCTTTCTGCTTTTCGATGACGTTGTTGTCGAATTTTATCTTTATATACTCTTCCATCTGCTTATCGTCGGTGAAGTGCAGCTCGTAATCGTATTCGCCATCGACGAAATCGCAATCCGAATGACGGTATTTTCTGCAGATATTCGGCCTTTTGTCGTAAATCCTGCAGCGATAGTCCTTTCCTGAGAGGTGTTTGCACTTGTTCTTCATGTTGATATACCAGTCACCGTCCTCTACGAATACCGTGATATCTTTATGGCACAGATACCATCGTATATCGTCATAATCTTCCTTATCTTCCGGTGTTTCAATCGGCAGCGCAAAGTACCTGCAGCATAGCCCGGTACATTTAACGCATTGGCTCTTTTTTGCCATTCCAACAAACTCCTATATAGCAACAATAATAAGCTGTCCGCTCAAAACGCCACACTATAAGCTATTGACCTTCTGCCGTCAAGGAAAGCAATTTGCCGGATACTGTTTTTGTAAAGATGAATCGGGCCGGACCCGTCCTTGGTAAAATCCCGCGCTCTGTTTAGAATCCGTCGGAAATACTGAAACCAGGGCTTTCAGAAGTGTGGAGACTGCATGGTAAAGCAAGTAACGAGGTGTAATCGAAATTGAGCGAATAAAGAGCAGGATTTTGACGCCTGCAACTGGAAGATGTGTCTGTAAAGAAAGCAATGCCCCTGAGCAACGGGCCCTGCCCTTAGTTAGCGATTAAGACTCCGCCATTGATGAATTTTTGTCTTGAATATACTGAAGGGCGTCAAACTCATCGTCAGCTAAATCGAAAACTGTAAGAAGGCCCGTCCGTACAAAGATTTGTTTGATTGCTGAAGGAAGATTATATAAGACAAGCTTGTGCCCGGATCCTGTGAGTAGTTTATCCAGTATCATCAGGCCGCAGATACTTCCTGAAGTCAGAATTTCGACTTTAGAGAAGTCGACCAATACGTCAAAGTCCACTGAGTCACTGAGCAGTTTGTTGACAATGTCAATCTCCTGCCCGTGCTGTGGCTGTTCGGGCAAAGTGATTAGAAGGACATCTTCTGAAAAATTCTGAATTCCCATTACTTCTCCCCCCAGTTTTATCTGAAACTTCCTGAACCGGGTTCATACTAATTATCGGAATCGCCTTTTATACATCCGGCCCTCTAAGTAAAGTATAGTCGAACAATCGTCAAATCCAAACAGAATCGAGTAAAAAAGGGCCGATTCGGATAAATAATCCTGCTCCTGATACCTGTTGGTCCGAATTTAACAATCTTAGGGGGACGAAACTCCCTTTAGAACAGCCTGCCAATCGTTACTGTATCCTTTTTATGTTTGCCTTTTCCCTTGCCGTTACCCTTGCCGTTGCCATTGCCGTTGCCATTGGCTTTGACCTTGACCTGAAGTCCCATAGGCAGCGACTTTTCAGATGCGGCCTTCCAGCCGCCATCGGGTTTTAGACTCATTTCCCATAAGCCGCCGCGAAGACGGTAAAAATAACCATCATGATAATAATGGTCCGAAAGTCCGACGACGACATATACACCCCGGCCCGAATCGTAAACAAGCTCCATGCCGGCTGCATGTTTGCGGCGATACCCATGGGCAGGAGCGTGCGCAGGCGGCCCTTTACCTTTTGATACAGTCGGTTTATGGCGAACCCCGTATCTCGAACATGAAGCCGTCATAAGCAGAGCGCAAAATGATATGACCGCGAATGAGGTTATTGTTTTGAATCTCATATTTGACTCCTCCCAGTATTTGCTCGGAAATTTGATAATAAATCCTCATTAAAGTCTAAGAAATATTTCCTCTCAGGTCAAATTAAGTATCCGACAAAAAAGCAGATGATAGAGCTAAATTTTGCCGGAAATCGGACATATAGCCCGGATTTTTACGGACAGAGGCATTTTTGGGCCTTGCTGAGGGATTAAATCCGGTTCGATTGATTTTCGTGCCATAAGAAAAATTTATTGTTGGGATTGCATTGCCGCGACCGATTGTGTTATAATGTGTCAAGACAAGTGAAACTGAGGAGTACATTAGGCATTGATTAAAGATAGCGACAAACTTTTTTAATGTGGTGGCGGCAAAACGTCATAACTATATCAACCGGAACCTGTGGATTTGTAACAACAAACAATACTAAGACGACCGGATAAGAAAGGAGCGGTAGCATGCAGAAAAAAAAGGGCTTTACGTTAATTGAGCTTCTGGTAGTGATCGCCATAATAGCGATATTAATGGCAATATTGATGCCGGCACTTCAGCGGGTAAAAAAGCAAGCAAGAGCAATCCTTTGTAAAAACAACCTGAAACAGTACGGCCTGGCGTCGAATATGTACTTAGGCGATTGGGACGGCAATTTCCCTTATTCATTCACCTGGCTATACAATGATGGGGGTACAGGGTGCCGATGGCACGATGCCAGTAAGAATCTCAACCAGAATCCGGACCTTGCCGGCGGAATGTGGCCTTATCTGAAGAGTCATGATATTCACCTGTGTCCCGACTTCGACCTTGTTGCCAGAACGATGGGCTACCATACTAATTGTGCCATTCCCCTAGATCCTCAATATGGTTACTGTATGAATTCCTACCTCAACGGCGATGCATGGAATGCGGTGCCCTCACAATTTCACACTAATATAGAAAGAATCAGGAATGAATCCCAGGTAATAAATCCTTCGCGTGTATTTTTCTTCTCTGAGGAGAATTCGTGGACTATTCCGGGACTTAGCGGCGCTGGAATCAATGACAACAATTTACGTTCCACACCTCCCTGTAACACAGATTGCTTCGCTACATTCCATGATGCTCCGAGCGGAGACATGAATATGGGTTACGCCAATGCGGTGTTTGTGGATGCGCATGTCGAACGGGTCTCGGCATATCCGGCGGGTAATACTTTTGTATTAAGCTGGCCAGGCGGATCACCAATACCGGACTGGTAAGATTTAACATCATGCGCAAACCACAAGGCTTTACATTAATAGAGCTTTTGGTTGTGATTGCCATCATTGCGTTATTGATGGCGATATTGATGCTGGCGTTGCAACGGGTCAGGAAACAGGCCAGGGCGGTTGCCTGCCAATCGAACCTGCGCCAGTGGGCCCTCTACTTTTCTCTATATACCGACGACAACGACGGCCATTTCCATAGGGGCTGGAACGACGGCGCATATTCGCAAGATAGCTGGATGGCTGTGATGCGCCCTTATTATCTGGACAACCCTGATCTATGCTTTTGCCCTACGGCAACGAAACCCCGCGATGAAGTAGAGGATTCGACTTTCGGAGCATGGACCAACTTTTACGATGAGCACGGCAGCTACGGAATCAATATATGTATTACCGATCCTCTGCCGGGCCGGGAGGGCGGCAGGCCGGCTGAGTGGTACTGGAGGAATCGCGATGTCAAAGGCGCTGCCAATATCCCTCTGTTCCTGGATGACTACTGGTGGGATACGCGGCCGCACCACACGGACGAGCCGCCGCAATTTGAAGGCCAGGTGGACGGTTGGAGCACAAACGCAATGAAGATGCTCTGTCTTAACCGCCACAACGGCTTCACGAATGCCGTCTTTGCGGATTTCTCCACCAGAACAGTAGGTCTCAAAGAATTGTGGACGTTGAAATGGAATCGCGAGTTCGACATAAATGGTTCCTGGACCAGAGCCGGCGGCGTGCAACCCGAGGAATGGCCGCAATGGATGAGAAATTTCAAGGACTATTGAAAATGACAATTACATAAAATAAACCGGCCTTGTAATTTGACCGGCTTTCCGATAAACTCGCCTTCCAAGCGCAAAAGACGAAAGACAACATCGTGCAAAAGGCAAAAGGATTCACGTTAATAGAGCTTTTGGTAGTGATTGCCATCATTGCGTTATTGATGGCGATATTGATGCCGGCTCTGCAGCGTGTCAGGAAACAGGCCGGGGCGGTTGCCTGCCAGTCGAACCTTCACCAGTGGGCCATTATTTTCGAGATGTATGCCGGTCAAAACGACGGCTTTTTCTGGAGCGGTGATTTTGTCGGGGACGGATGGGAACAGTATTGCTGGACAGAGCCGCTCAGGTCCTATTACAGCAATGACGAAAAAATGCGCCTGTGCCCGATGGCTACGAAATTCAGAGAGGAGGGTGCCCAGGACCCGTTTGCAGCCTGGGGACCGGTGCAGCAGACCGGCAGCCAGCGCGGCAGCTATGGAATGAACAACTGGCTCTGTAATCCACCGCCGGATGTTGAGTTTATACACGGCCGGGAAGCAACTAAAGATAACTGGAGGAGCGCTTACGTCGAAAATGCAGCCAGTATCCCGATACTTCTCGATTGTGCGCTCGTTGAAGGAAAACCGTATTCTTTTGACACGCCTCCGGAATACAACGGCGACATATCGACGTACCTCGTAAGCGCCTTACAGATGAAGCGTTTCTGCC
Organism: Sedimentisphaerales bacterium; assembly: GCA_049644065.1. Classification (GTDB taxonomy): domain Bacteria; phylum Planctomycetota; class Phycisphaerae; order Sedimentisphaerales; family Anaerobacaceae; genus JAFGPJ01. The sequence goes on from JBARRE010000745.1 coordinate 25,001, forward strand.
TCAACCGCCACGAGGGATATATAAACGGCGTCTTTCTCGATTTCTCCATCAGAAAAATCGGCCTCAAGGAGCTGTGGACGTTCAAGTGGCATCGAACCTTTGACACCGGCGGCACATGGACCAAAGCCGGCGGCGTCCACCCGGATGAATGGCCGGAGTGGATGAGAAGATTCAGAGATTACTGAGATGAATTGGAGATTAAAGAAGCAAATGAAGATAATATTTAAGATTCAGGCGTTCAGTTTGTTCTTTGCTGTCTACCTCATGACATCGAATCTTTATGCCGCACAAAATTGGCCTTCGTTCCGCGGGCCCTCGGCTTCCGGCGTTATGGAAGGGTATCGGACTCCAACGAAGTGGGATGCGGCTCAATCCGAAAATGTCCTCTGGAAAACCCCTATCCCGGGCCTCGGCCATTCGTGCCCGGTAGTGTGGGATGATCGCATCTTTGTTACTACCGCTGTTCAGGACCAGGGACAATCGAGTCTGAAGGTAGGCATGTATGGAGATGTCAAGTCGGTGGAGGAGAAAGATGCTTTCAGTTGGCATATTTACTGTATCGACAGAAAGACCGGCGAGATTCTGTGGGATCGACAATCATACAGGGGAAAGCCGAAGGTGAAACGACACCCCAAGTCCAGCCATGCAAACTCCACACCATGCACGGATGGAAATTACGTCGTCGCTTTCTTCGGATCCGAAGGAATGTACTGTTACGATATGGAGGGAAATCTCGTATGGAAAAAGGACCTCGGTGTCCTTGACTGGGGATTCTACCGCAGTCCATCCGCGCAATGGGGAGGGGGCAGCTCGCCCGTCATCCACGA
>JBARRE010000746.1:0-3074 GCA_049644065.1 Sedimentisphaerales bacterium
GACCTGTCCGCCGAGAACTTTCAGTATCCGAAGCAGCGTTTCCAACTGGGCTGTTTCGGCATTACGCATTTCATTACGGAAGCCGAGGATGTCGGCTTTCCAATTGTTCAATTCAACGCGCATCTCGATCAGAAGGCTGTTGGCTTCGGCCAACTCCTTTTGTGCCTGCTGTAATTGGGCATCAAGAGAAACGACCTGCTCATCAAGCTGACGGTTTTTGGCGATAAAGTCTTCGTTTTGCCGCCGCAATACGGCCGCCTCCCGGGTGAGCCTGGCGTATTCTCCCGATAATTTCATTGCCGACTCGACTACGGTTTGGCCTTCCGGATCAGGCTCCTGGAACCTCTTGGCAATAGAATCATTCTGCTGTCTTTCGACAGGAACAGGCTCGACGGCAAGGTCCGCCGGTTTTTGAGTGGATGAGCAGCCCGAGAGCAGAAATATTGGAACCAATAAAATCACTAAATCGGTTATCTTCTTTTTGGTTTGCATTGTATTTTTCTCCATATTAATCTCTTTTACTTTAGCATCTCGATAACAATATTTTACGTTTGGGGATCATCCGGAGCCTGTGCCGCGGCACCGGCATATTCACACTTCAAGGACATTCTTGTCCCGCAGGAACAGGTTACTTCTATTACGGCGTATTCCGGATGATTTTCCAGGATACGTACCTGTGGTGCAGATGAAGCTGCGACTTGCTGTTTCGGCAAACCCGATCCGGTTTGTGCCGCATCGAGATGGAATTGGCCTTCGAGCTTAACATCATTACTCTTTAAGATCCGCCCTGCTGTTCTTATCATTATTATCCTAACTCTTCTTTATCGATTACAGTCAAGCACGGTAATCAATCCCAATACTGTCCGTATTAATATCACTTTCGTTGCCGGTCCCCTCTTCCGGCAGAGTTTCTTCGTCCTGCATGGTTTCGTCTTTTTCCTTATTTTCATGGTGTAATTGCTGCCGGCGTTTTCTTTCTTCACGGTGTTTTACCGGAGTCAGGCCCGAGATATTTTTCAAACCCTGCACCGGCTTTATCATATCGGAATCAAAATCTGCCATCTTTCCACTGCCTTAACTTTACCGACAAATTAAACAAAGCACCTGCGTGCAGTTGGCTGACACGCGACTCGGTAATTTCTAATATTTCAGCGATTTGTTTCATTGTCAGTTGTTGATGGTAATAAAGCAGAATCACCTGCCGTTGTCTTTCAGACAATTGCCGTATCGCCTCTGTCAGCTTTTCAATAAGCTCTTCTCGTTCGATCTTTTCTTCAGGAGCGACCGGATGTGACAATGTCAAAAGATTACTCAGTACAGGTGAATCCTCGCCAAAGCCATCGAGCGAGATAAAATACTGCGCCCGGGCGTTTTCGAACGTTTCGTAAAGCTCCTCAACGGTTATTCCGAGCTTTTCAGCCAGTTCGGCATCAGACGGAGCAGTTCCTGTCTGCTCGGTGATCTTCCTGCTGAGCTGCTGGGCGCTGCTGATTCGCTTTCTGAGGTTTTCAGGCATAAAGGACCAGCCTCTCAGTTCATCGAGAATAGCACCTTTGATCCTGATATAAGCGTAGGTTTTAAATTCGGCCTGGTGAGAAGGATCGAAATCACGGGCGGCCCTAACAAGCCCGACAGTTCCCGCCGAGACCATATCTTCAAACGTTAACGGAGGTTTCAAATATGTTACTACTCGCCTGGCTATCTTGTGGACCATGGGCAGAAGTTCGGCTATTTGTTCGTCCTCGATTTCTCCCCGGACAGACTTTTTTTGGACAGAGTATGCGCGCAGGGCAACATTATTCAGATGCTTTCGGCCCTTGCCGGAAAGCCGGTCCTCACTGATTTCTTGAGTTTGTACCGACACTGCCCTTTCCCTCAAATCTCATCTTGGGATTAGCTCCAAAGCCAGAGCTATCCTGCTGATTCATCTGGTTTGCTATCATCGCATCGACTAAAATAGCATTTATCGCTCTTACAGCCCATCCTCCCGCTATATACGCAAGCATCGCCCCTATCAGCGCCCTCTTACAGCAAACAAACGGCGAAAGGCCACAAACGCCTCCAATTAAGCTCAAGACGAAAAAACATATCACTGCGATGCTTACTGCAATTGATCTAACGTGTAGCGGCATAACTATCTCGTATTTCCTGTTGCATATATCATATTGCATTTATCTCCCGCACAACACATCACCTCGAAACTCCGACAAGTTCCCGCCCCCTTGGCTCTATCGAGTCGGTCTGCTGGATGGATATTATTTCTATCGGCTCTACTTCGGTTCCAAGCACAACTTCGTCATACGCCACAACCGGCAACATCGGCACTGTTCGCGACAACATTCCCGCCAGCGGCGAGCGTAACCTCGCATCACAGAGCAATACCACCTTTTCGTTACCTTTATCCATCGCCACCTTCCAGGCTTGTGCTGTTTTTCTGCTTATATCCATGGCCATCTCGGTCGGTAAAGCCAGATTGATTCCCTCTGCCTCCTGCTGCAAGGTCGAGGCCATCTGATGCTCGAGTGCGGGATCCAGTGTTATGGCCATAATCTTGCCATCGTCATTCTTACACTGCTCGGTAATAGATCTGCTCAGGCGCTTACGAACCATCTCTGTCAAGACAGCGGTGTTCTTGGTTTTTGAAGCATGTTCTCCCAGCGATTCAAGAATAGCGGTTAATTCACGAATCGGGATTCCATCCTTTATTAGGTTTTTCAGCACACGCTGAAGCAACCCGATAGACACTTCCCGTTCGGCCCCGATAACTTCTCCGACCAATGACGGCTGAGTATTACGAAGTCTGTCTATCAGAAGCTGCACATCTTCACGGGTCAATAAATCGCCGGCATGTTTTCGCATTATTTCGGACAAATGCGTAATAAAGACCGACTCAGGATCGATCACTGTATATCCGTTGAGTTCGGCCTTTTCCTTATTGGCTTGTGTAATCCACAAAGCCGGCAGCCCGTAAACAGGCTCGGTGGTTTCTATGCCATCGACTTTGGTTTGAACGGTACCCGGATCCATAGCAAGAAACTTCTCAGGTTCCAATCGCCCCTTCGCTACAGGCAGCT
>JBARRE010000747.1:0-5211 GCA_049644065.1 Sedimentisphaerales bacterium
CAGCTTCTTATGCTCATTTTGATTGTCTATTGGATACTCGAAACAAACGGTGAAAAAACTTTTCAATGGGCACTGAGAGCATACGTCCTCGGAACATTGGGCACCATCATTCTGGCATTTATCACCGGGACCGCAATCAGAACGCTGGAAAATACTTCTCAGACAAGATATTCGGCCACATTAGGCAATGCAATCGATGCGAATATGCTGGCGGCCTTAATAAGTACGGCTTTTCTGGCCGCCATTTACCTGTTTGCCCGCAACAAGAATATATTCTGGCGAATGATAAATTTCGCTGCAATTTTGTTTCTGCCCTTGATGCTCCTCAAAATCGGCTCCCGCGGCGCTCTGGTCGCGCTGGCGTTCACAATGTTGTCGCCGTTGCTGTTTATAAGGCAAGTCGCGCGCAGGCCTGCATTCGCGGCCCTGATGCTCGTGATTATTCTGCTGGCCTCCATCGGCTCAGGGCTGCTGATACAAGGAGGTGGGCTGGAAACGTCGGTCGCAGAACGGTTGACGGACGTCGGGTACGCAAAAGAGAGCATTAGCTACAGAATGGAACCCATAAAGCTTGCCGTCAGGACCGTAGCCAGAAAGCCGGCGGGAACAGGATATTACAGTTGGTTCGAACAAACCGGAACCTTAATCTGGCCGCACAACGATTTCTTTCTTGTTTTAGGGATTTATGGAATACCCGGCGCCTTGCTCTTTACATGTTTCATGGGCATACTGCTACTGGCTATAAGGCGTATCCCACTCGGGCTTGAAAAAATATACGCCAGGGCAGTTCTCATTTTCCTTATCATGATGGGATTGACAATCGGTCAGTTGTTTCACAAATATTATTGGGTTTTTCTCGCGTTTGTAATGGCGGGCGAACGGATCGCTAAAATCTACATACCAACCAACGATTCAGAATCTGCTGCCGAATATGAAGATGACTCATTTACAGAATATGAGCCGGATTAATCGGAAGAGGCTTTAGCAAAGTGAGAATTCTGGCAATTTCACACCTGTTTCCAAATCTCAAAGAAAAGAGATACGGCATCTTTGTGGCCCGGCAACTTTCCGAAATTCGCAGGCTTGGGGCGGAAATAACGGTTATAGTGCCGCGCGTCTGGTGCCCCGGACTGCTTAGGCACTTTGACAGATGGAAAAACCATGACCACAAGAGTCCGCTGTGCCGGTTCGAAGAGATAGAAACTTTCAGCGTGCCGTATTTAAGGCTGCCTGGAAACTTTTATAATCGATGGTCCGGGTTGGCCGCTTTTCGCGCTATGAAAAGTCAAGCTCTCGAATTACACAAAAGCAGAAAGTTTGACGTGATATACGCCACGGATTTTTTCCCCGACGGAGACGCTGCCGTAAGATTGTCTAAGTACCTGAAGCTTCCGGCGGCCTGTTTGAGTATCGGCGTAGACGTAAATATAACCGCTCATTCCAGCGGAATTATATACAGGCATTTTGTGAAGACGGCAAAAGCTCTTGACGGCACATTGGCCTGTGGACAAAGCGTTGCAGACAGAATCAACACTGTAACCGGCAAGAGTCCCTTGTGCGTTTACGGCGTTCTGGATCTGGAAGAGTTCTCGCCTGCACCGGACAAAATCCCGGCAAGGAAAGAATTAGGCCTGCCGCCGGATAAAACCATCGCCTTGTACGCCGGCTACTTAACCAAGCGCAAGGGTGTTTATGACCTGGTCGAAGCAATATACAGAGTACAAAAAAAGTGCCCGAACCTGCTGCTGGTCATGTGCGGAGCCGGCCCTGAAGAAGCAGCGCTGCGGAGACTGATTCGCGAAAAAGGCATTGAGCATACGGTTCGCATGGCCGGCGAGGTCGAGCCGGAACGAATGAATAAATGGATGCAGGCAAGCGATATGTTCGTGCTGGCTTCTCATACCGAAGGGATGCCGAACGTCGTCATGGAGGCGATGGCTTGCGGCCTGCCGGTTGTTGCTACAGCGGTCGGCGGACTGCCCAGGGCCATCAGTGATTGCGACGGCGCTATTCTTGTCCCGTCTGAGAACGTCGACGACCTGGAAAAAGCGATTGCCAAGGTAATGAACGACAATCAATTGCGGGCTCATATGCAAATCGCCGCTCGAAAGAGAGCAGAAGAACGATTCGGAGTAAAACGCAACGCAAGCCTGATTTTAGATTATCTGCGGAAAATCGTAGAAGAAAAACAGGCCGAACAAAGGGACTGAGCAGCTCGATGAAACAAACGTACATGGTAATAGACGCCTGCCAATTCTCCGCCAACTATAGTTATTGTCTGTTGGACGCTCTGGCCAAAAAGGGGGAAAGGATAATCTATGCCACAACGAAATTTGCACATGGGCACATTCCCAGCCCGCCGGATGTCACGGTTTTCCGTTGTTTCTTTCTCCTTGCGCGCCTTGCCAGTCGGATGACTTCGTCAGGACCGGTACGGCGTTTTCTTCGAGCTATCGAGTATCCCATAAATCTATTTTTCCTGTTAGCGTACGTGCTGATAAAACGCATTAAGGTCGTCCATTTTATATGGGTTGTTTCGCCCTGCCTGGACTATCGGCTCATAAGGCTGTTACAGTTGACAGGCTGTCACGTGATTTATACCGCACACAACCCTTTCCCGCACGAGCCTAAAGCCGGGGACATCCGTAAATATTCCAGGATTTACCAAAAAGTCGACCATGTCATCACCCTGACGAACTATACTCGAAACGAAATAATAGCACATTGCGGGATACCTACCGAGAAAATATCTGTGTTGCCACACGGGGATTATGAAGCGCTGTTTTCGCGATACGGCTGTAATGACAATCTGGCTAAAGATATACGGCAAAAGGCGGGAGATCGAAAAATTATTGCCTTTCTCGGTCATATCCGTCCGTACAAGGGATTGGAAGTTTTCGTCGATGCGTTCGAACTAATCAAGCAAAGAATGCCTGATTCTTTCTTCCTGGTCGCCGGTTCAGTACTCGTAGGTGACAAGAAGGATTGGAAAGAAAAATTCACCCGAAGTTGTAAGCCCGACGACCTATGGACGGATATTCATTTCGTACCGGTAGAAGACATTAAAGCATATCTTTCGGTCATTGATGTACTGGTTCAACCTTACATTAGCGCATCCCAAAGCGGTAATACAGTAACGGCTTACGCCGCGGGAGTACCGGTCATTTCGACAAACGTCGGCGGTCTGGCCGAAATGACAGAGGACGGAAAAACAGGATACGTTATCGCCCCCCGTGATCCCGAGGCGATTGCCAATGCTCTCAGTAAGTGTTTTGAGGGTGATAACTACGAGAAAATGTCCCACAATGCCCGTCGGGCCGTGACTGAGCAGTTCAATTGGGAGAAAATTGCCGAGCAAACCGCTGCCGTGTATCGGCGATTAGGGGCAATGTCTCAAAAGATAGAAGCGAAGTCGGGAGTATAGTGTGCACCAGGTAAAACGATTGTTGAAAAGGTCGGCATGGAAGATTTTGCCGCAATCAACGGTCCAATTAATAAAGAAACGTCACTATCTCAGGCTGCTGTGCTCATCGTTATTAGAAAAAGATCCGGAGCTAAGAGTTGTCAGATATTTGGTAAAACCAGGGGACACTGTAATCGATATAGGGGCCAACATCGGAGTATATTCGAAAATACTCTCGGAATTGGTAGGGCCGGACGGCCTTGTATACAGCATCGAGCCGTTCCCTCCAACCTTTGAAATATTATCATACAATGTAAAAAAATTACGCCTCGATAATGTCGAGCCTATAAACGTCGCAGTTTCTGATTCCCAAGCTGTTGTAACTATGGCGCTTCCTTATGATCCATCCGGAGCCGAGACCCATTACCGGGCTTCCATAGTCAAAGATCAATCAAATACAAGAGAAGAAATAACTAAGGTCCAGGCTATCACAATCGATTCCAGATTTCTGACGACGCCCGGGACAATATCATTTATCAAGTGCGATGTCGAAGGACACGAGCTGGCATGTATCAAAGGGGCAACAAAGTTTTTAGCCCAGTCTAAAGCTGCATGGCTTATCGAAGTTTCAGGAGAACCGGACGATACGGATTCGCCGGCTCATCATGTTTTTAAGATATTACAAGATCAGGGCTATTCAGCATGGTGGTATGACGGCAGTAAACTTAGAAACCGCCGCCCCGGCGACAAAAGTACCAATTATTTTTTCTTAAAAAATAACCATATAGATATTCTGAATAAAAGTGATTTAGAGTTACAATCGACTTGAGCCGGCAGAAAAAACATCCTATGGGAATTCGTAAGGCTTTCCATCCGGAGCCAGTAGCCTTGCCGCCCAGGCATAAAAACACAGCGGCGCATTCTCCATGGTTTTGTTCTGGGACAAAGGCATATTCGGCCCTCCGTTGGTCAAATCATACGCCAACGAAAGAAACAGGTCTTTCAAGGTATTATCATAAGCGGCAAGACGATGCCAGCCGAACCAGACGTGACCTTTATATCCGGGCGGTAATTTGCCATGTTTGGAATCATCGTATGCCACGTCGCTGCCGTCGACGAAGTTCGCAAAGTAGAACAGATTCTTTTCCGGCTTCCAGATTTGCTTTTTGAAAGTTGTCATAAACATATCGAGTCCGGCTTTGTCAATAAAACCTTCATGATATGCCCTGGCGGCGAGCCAGGCGGTTCGGTTCGCATGTGCGGTATCAAGGACGGATGTTTTGCCTTTTCGCCTCCAGTCGGGAATAAAATACCAGACGTAGCCGCCCGTCGATTCGCGAGGCAATACGCCCCAGTCACTCGGGCTCTGGCGACCAAGTCCCCAGTCCTTGGGAGGAGACTGGCGCAAGTCGGATCGATAGCCGGCGTATAAATTCGTCAGGCATTCGGCCCACTGTCTATAGGGATACTTTTGATAGCCTAATTTATTAAGGTCCATGCAAATCACGGCAAAATGTTCTCGTATGTCCCGGGCTGTGTTTAATATAGCCAGAAGGTAGATTTTTGATCTGGGGCCCTGAAAATTTTCGGGTTTTATCGATGGCGCGTAAAAGAGCCATTTTTCGACAATGTTTTTTTCCACGAAATCGGCAATATCTTTCCAGCCATTCTGTCCGGCCTGATTGAGGGCGTCTGCAACCATAAGAAATCCGGCAGCACCCTGAAAGTCGCAGAGTTGATTATGACCTCCGGTCTGCTGCTCGACTTTCTTCAAAAAAAAGCACGGCCAGGTTCCTCTGGGCCGGTTG
>JBARRE010000748.1:0-6411 GCA_049644065.1 Sedimentisphaerales bacterium
ATGGAGGAAGGCGCCCGCGCACATCACAAAGAACACTCAGAACAGTACGATCTGACGGTTGTTGGTATTAAGGACGAGCAGGATGTTGCTAAGCAAATTGACTACGTTGAGTCGATAATGGCCCAGAAAGTTGATGCGATTGTGATCGCCCCAGCCGATTCCAAGGCATTGGTTCCCGTGTGCAAAAGGGCGATGGATGCCGGGATTATCGTCGTCAATATTGACAACAAGTTCGATGCCGCCGTCCTCGCCGACAAGGGCGTCAAAATTCCCTTCGTCGGGCCGGACAATCGCAAAGGCGCCAGGCTCGCCGGCGAACACCTTGCGAGCAAACTGAATCAGGGTGACAAAGTTGCAATCATCGAGGGAGTTCCCAACGCGTTCAATGGGATTCAGCGCAAGCTTGGTTTTGAAGATGCGATGAAAGCGGCCGGGATGAACATCGTCAGCTCCCAATCCGGTTACTGGGAAACATCTAAGGCCGAACCGATTGTATCTGCATTGGTTACCGAATATGCGGATATCAAGGCCGTTCTCTGTGCCAATGACAGTATGGCTCTTGGCGCAATAGCAGCGATTAAGGCCGCCGGCAAATCCGATGACGTTCTTGTAATTGGTTTCGACAATATCACCGCAGTGCAAAGACTCCTGAAGGAAGGAAAGATTCTTTGTACGGTCGATCAGCACGCCGATAAGCTGGCCCTGTACGGCATCGAGTACGCCCTTGAGATGCTCGGGGGAAAGGGCACACCTTCGGATAAAGAAACACCCGTCGAGCTTATTACGGCGGAAACGCTTCAATGAGGCCGGCGATGAGCAAAACGGTTTTTAAGGCCAGTGACATCAGCAAGTCTTTCCCGGGTGTCCGCGCTCTTTCCTCGGTTGACTTTGACCTGAGAGAGGGAGAAGTCCACGCCCTTGTAGGCGAAAATGGTGCCGGCAAGAGCACGCTGGTTAGTATTATCGCCGGCCTGCAAAGCCCCGACTCCGGCCTGATGCAGCTTGATGAGCAGGCGTATCAGCCCGGCGGCAAGGCGGATGCCGAAGCTCACGGCATAAGAATGGTAATGCAGGAACTGCACCTGATCCCCAACCTCAGCGTTGCCGAAAACATTTTTATCGAGAAACTTCCCAGCAGGTTCGGATTCGTTAATTACAGCAAGCTCAACTTTGCTGCCAGGCAAGTTATGCAGCGCGTGGGCCTTGGAGACGTTGAGCCCGATGCCCCGGTCAGGCGCCTTGGTGTCGGCCAGCAGCAGATGGTTGAGATTGCCGCCGGACTCTCGCGGCGCTGCCGGATACTGGCGCTGGATGAGCCGACCGCCTCGCTGACCGACCGGGAGATCGAGCTGCTTTTCGCCCAGATCAGAAAGCTCAAGGCCGAAGGCGTCGGAATTATTTACATTTCGCACCGGATAGAAGAGGTCATAGATATTGCCGACCGTGTCACGGTGCTTCGTGACGGCAAAGCCATCTTCACCGGCCGGACGAGTGACTTAAGTCCCGGCGAGATTATCTTTAAGATGGTAGGTCGCGACCTGGAGCAGGAGCAGTTGCGACACGGCTCGAAACCGGGCCCGGTCGCACTTCGTGTTGACGGACTGACCGTTGGCGGGAAGGTTCGAGACGTTAGCTTTGAAGTTCGCCGGGGCGAGATTCTCGGCGTCGCAGGGCTGATGGGTTCCGGCCGCACCGAGACGATGCGAGCGGTTTTCGGCGCCGATAAGGCCGACCGGGGCCGGATATATCTATACGGGGCGAGCGAACCGGCCGGAATTCACAGGCCACGTGACGCTGTGAGAAACGGCATTGCTCTTCTGACTGAGGATCGTAAGGAGCAGGGGTTGCTGCTGAGCCTGGCCGTCCGTAAGAATATCTCGCTGGCGAGGTTGGGCGATATCAGCAGGTTCGGCTGGCTCGATTTATCCAAAGAACGGGCCGTGGCCGGCCGGTACGTCGATGCCTTGTCCGTGCGATGTTCGTCCACCGAGCAAACGGTCGGCGAATTGAGCGGCGGCAACCAGCAGAAAGTCGTCATCGCAAAATGGATGTATCGTGATTGCGATATTCTCATCTTCGACGAGCCGACCAGGGGCATTGACGTCGGGGCAAAGTTCGAGATATACCACATGCTCTCGGAGCTGGCCGAGAAAGGAAAGGCGATTATTTTCGTCTCGTCGGACCTCAAGGAGCTTATGGCCGTCTGCGATCGCATTATGGTAATGTCGGCCGGGCGCGTTGCCCAGACGTTCGGCAGGAGACAGTGGAGCCGGGAAAAAATTATGTCTGCCGCGTTCAGCGAGTATATAGGTGCCTGAATAGAGACTCCAGAGAAGGTTATGCACAAGATTATAAAGAATAGAATCGCGGATGTGCCCGCTTTTGTCACCGATTACCTTGGCATGTCACTGGCATTGGCCGGGCTCATCATTTTCTTCGGCATCAAAGCCGACAATTTCTTCACTCTGACCACCTTCAGGACAATCGCCAACCAGGTCCCCGATATCACAATCGTTGCCGTCGGGATGACCTTCGTGTTGATTATCGCCGGGATAGATTTGTCGGTCGGTTCAGTAATGGCTTTAGCCGGTGCCGTGCTGGGTCTTTGTTTGATTGAATTGAATTTTCCGCTGCCCGCTGCGATTGTTGCGTGCCTGCTGGTCGGCGTGCTCTGCGGGGCCTTGAACGGACTGGTGGTCATCGGCTGGCGGCTTCCGGCTTTTATCGTGACGTTGGGCATGATGGAGATCGCGCGGGGGGGCGCCTATCTTGTAACCGATTCACGAACCATCTATATCGGCGGGCCGGTCGAAGTGATTACGGAGACCTCGGTTCTCGGGCTTTCACTTCCCTTTATCATTGCGGTTCTTATCGTCGCAGCAGGTCAGTTGGTTCTTTCGAGGACAGTCTTCGGCCGCTACCTGATTGCTATCGGCACGAACGAAGAAGCGGTCCGGCTCTCCGGCATCGATCCGCGCCCGCTCAAGCTTGCAGTTTTTGTTCTGTGCGGTTTTCTGACATCCATTGCGGCGGTGATACACACGGCACGGTTGTCATCGGCGAATCCCAACGCCGGCTACGGCCTGGAGCTTCAGGCCATAGCTGCCGTGGTCATCGGAGGCACCAGCCTGATGGGCGGCAGGGGCTCGGTGGTCAGCTCTTTCTTCGGCGTGCTGATTATTGCCGTCATGGGGACCGGCCTTGCCCAGATCGGGGCGCAAGAATCGACTAAGCGCCTTATCACAGGCTGCGTTATCGTCGCGGCCGTAATCCTGGACCATTACCGTCACCGAATCCGCAAAAGGGAAAAGTAAAATCAAAGCTGTGGAATCCTTTAGGGAGGACTTGTTTAATTTTGGATTTTATTTTTGCTTTTTTTTGTTTTTATCGGGGGAAAGGACCCATTATTGGCGATTTTTGCTTATATAAAGTGTGTCCGATAACATACGACTTGACATAATCAGCAAAATCCTGTATAATTATAAGTTAAGCTATCATAAATTAAATGCACGGAGCAAGACTATGCGTGTAGTTGTGAAGCAAAAAGACGGTAATACCAAACAATTCCAATTTACGCAGGGGCCCATCTCTATCGGCAGAGGAGCCAACAGCCAGGTATTTTTGCCTGACAAGGCAGTCTCAAGGCAACATGCCGTAGTCCACAGCACGGAAGATGGAAAATGGCTGATCGAGGACATGGGCTCGTCGAACAAAACGTATCTAAACGACAAACCGATCGACAAGGCTGAAATCAAGCATGGCGATTGTCTGCGTATCACCGATTTTATTATCGAAATCATGCTGGAAAAAGAAGTCAGCAAGGAAATGCCAACTTATCCGGAGGATACCCTTCAACTCGAAGCAGCACTGGCGACACCGAAGCACGAAACGGTAGTAAGAAGGCCCGATGCCCAGCACGCGCCGGCCATGAGACTCGCTGCAAGAAGGCTGACTGATTTTTCAAAAGCGAGCCAAAGAATATTCGATGCCGAGGAACTCGATGGGCTGTTGTTGACCTTGTTGGATGTCATAATGGAGCAGTTCAACGCGTATCATGTCTGGGCTGCTTTGAGAAAGCAGCCCACCGGCCCGATGATCTGTCACGCAGGCAAAAGAAGAGACGGCTCGCCCGTCCAGCTTAGCGAATTACAGCTCAGCGAGAAAATAACGCAGGCTGTTGAGAAGGGACAGTTTTGTGTGCTGCCGAGAGTCTCTGCCCAAATGGAGTCCAAGGAAAGAATACGCTCGGCGATGGTGGCGTCTATTATGCGCCCGAACGGCTGCTTCGGCGTCCTCTACGTCGACAACGCAATGATCCACGAGCACTACAGCCTCAGCGACCTGGACTATCTGATGCTTATTGCTATGCACACCGCGGCGATTCTGAAAAGATTTATGGATTAGGGCCGTAGGGGCAACCCTATGTGGTTGCCCTGGGCAGGCACACGGGCCTGCCCCTACAGATAGATTTTCCAGATCTGCTTTTTCAAGCTTGATCTATCACTCCAATTCTGCTATGAGAAAGGCCTGAATTTAACGGCTATAACTCATCAGTGGAGAATTTTGCGATGCGATTAAGCAGATTCACGATCTCGGCGAAGGTAGTGCATTTAACAAGTTCGGTCATTCTTCTTGTGCTTTCAGTAACGTTTGCACGCGCGGCCGATGGAAAATCCACAGCCGGGGCTGCGAACGCGCCTCCCTGGGAAAGTCAGTACAAAATCAAGCCGGACGAGAAGGCCCGGCTCACTGCTGCCGATGTGGTCGGTCCGGATGGAATTGTTTACCCCAACTGGACAAAATGTGGGGTCCAGGGCGGGATTCCGGAGGTAAAAGCCGTTGCGACAATTGAGGATTTCGGCGCCAAGGCGGACGATGACGCCGACGATTCCGAAGCTCTTGCGAAAGCATGTCAAGCCGCAGGCAAAATGGGTGGCGGTGCGGTACTGCTGGGTGAGGGTGTCTATTATATGGACCGCCCGGTGACGGTACGTCACGACAATGTGGTTATCAGGGGCAAAGGGAGCCAAAAGAGCCGTTTGATCTTCCGGTATGCGATTCCAGAGAACGGTGTGGCTTTCTACAATCCGTCTGCGGGCGGCCGGGTGGGAAGCGGCACACGGCTTGAAATGCACTGCAAGCCTGCCGGCTTGAAAAAAATGACCATGAGCATCGACGATACGGTTATTGGTACGTGGAGCCGGAGCCAGCATTCGGGAAATACATTCGCCTTTGCTGTATCTGGTCGCGATGCTGTGGCTAAAGTTCCGGATGGCAGGCACGTGTTAAAAGGAGTCGCGGAATACACCGATGGAACGAAACGCACAGGAGAAATTCCAGTCATCCTTGATTCGGCCTTTAACGACGCCGGGCCGGTCGCGGACGTGCGGGCGGCGATTACCTTTGCCGGCACCGGATCGGTAGGCAGAAAGCTGAAACTGGCAAGTGACGGTAAACGCGGCGATATGAAGCTGGAGCTGGAGAGCACCGATGGACTTAAAGCCGGTGATTGTATTCTTATCGACGGGCCTGCAACAGAACGCTGGAAAAAACTCACGAAAAACGCTTGCAAGTGGGGCACGTATCGTTTCTACGAGGTCGTTATCGGTGACATCAGGAACAACACCGTTGCGATCAATCAGCCGCTGCGGATCGAGTTTCCCATTATTGACGGCTCTTACGTGCAGAAAGTCGTGCCGATCCGGCGTTGCGGGATCGAATCTCTCGGCATAGAACAGACGGAAAACCTTTGGATCAGCAGCGTGATTTTTTATCACGGATGGAATTGCTGGGCGAAGGGCGTGACGGTGAAAAAGTGCGGCCGGTTTCCCGTTTACGGCTCGATGGCCAAGTGGTGCGAAATTCGTGACTGTGTGTTCGACGACGCCTGGTTCAAGGGCGGCGGCGGCACGGCCTACACCGGATGGGACCGGTGCTGGGATTGTCTGATAGAAAACGTCGAGACGTTCAAAATGCGGCACGCGCCTCTGTTTCAATGGGCTGCGAGCGGCTGCGTCATTCGCAAAAGTGTTTTCCACGAGAGCGACGGCCAGTGGCATGCGGGATGGACGAACGAAAACCTTATCGAGCAGTGCGTAATCGAGTCCGTCCGGGGCCATGGTGGCTACGGCTACGGAATGTGGGCCTCGCCGCCGCAAGATGCGGCACACGGCCCAAACGGTCCGAGAAATGTAGTTTATAACTGTGACGTCAGTTCGGAAAGAGCGGGACTATGGATGGGGGGCATGAACGAAAACTGGCTGATTCTCTACAGCCGTTTCATCGTTGACACCGGCCCGGGCGTATCCGCCAAAACCGCAAGCTTCGACCACATTATCAAGGGCAACGTTTTCGTCCTCAAGGATAAAAAATCGCCGATGGTTCTGCTCGGCACGCCGGATTGTACAGGTA
>JBARRE010000749.1:0-5625 GCA_049644065.1 Sedimentisphaerales bacterium
TAACTGTACCGTATAAGGAGTTCTACAATGGGTAATTACATTTCAATTCTTCCCGAAATCTTGTTGTTAGTAATGATGACGTCGGCCTTTGTGATTACATTCCTGACTGTCTTGAAGATCGTTAAACAAACAGGATTATTCCACGGCAAGACTGCCTTTGTTGCCTCATTGCTGATTTCAGCCTCAGCCTCAGCCGTAGCCGGGTGCGCGCAACTACTTATCATGCCGAACAATATCGCAGAGGTAGAGCACACCCGAAACATCACAGTGAACTATTCCCTATTACCTGCACTGACTCTCACAGGGGTGATAGTAATGCTGCAGTTGTTCATAATTGCAGCCACGACCGGGCCGGATGAAACAAACAAAGTCGCTCCGAAAGAACCGGCATATCCGGCAACAAAGCCCAAGTCGCCTGGCAGGCCAAAGAAGACAGAACCAGGACGCTCACAAACTGCACAAAAGCCTGGCGGAAAAGGAAAAAGTGAGGCAAAGGCAAGCAGCGCCGCCGAAGGGGCCGCAACAACTTAAAGTTTCATCTGTACTGGCGGTGCGATATCGGTGAAGGCCGTAATGTTTTTTGGCCCGGACGTAACAAGAAGATGAACAGGACTTACCATTGATACGAGAACAGTCAGACAATATGAATGATTCTGAAATGGCCGACAGCACAAACTGCTCGGTCTGCAAGGATCTGCTCGCCAATATAGGGTGGTTCTTCGACATGCTCGAAACCGCCCGCAGGTCCTTTACATCAGATTGACTGACTGTAGACGAAATCGCTGCTGAGTTGAAAATCTCAAAAAGTATTGTTTACCGGCTAATCCGAAACGGTGAACTGGAGGCCGTTGACCTTGTTGATACTAATGGCAAGATTGCCCGAAAGGGGCATTACCGAATCACGAGGTCGAGTCTCAACCAATTCCTTGAATCCAAGAAGGTGAGGCCGTTGCCGAATCAAGTCACTCATCCCTCCCGCTCGAGGCGTCTGCCAAAGGTGAAGAATCATCTTGGATTATGAGCTTTCGTGTATTGTTGATCGCGCGGTCTGTTTGTTCAGAGACGTCCTGAACATACGTTGTGGCCATCTTGAGATCAGCGTGACCGAGAAGTCGCTGAACCGCAAACGGGTCACCTGACTTGGCTGTCAATGTCGCTGCTGTCCTTCTGAGAGTGTAGAATCCTACACCCTTTTCCATTTTGAGGTCCGTTCTCTTCATGAGTTTTGAGAACTCCTTACTAACGTTATTGGTTTTCTTGTATTTCTCTTTTCCGCCTTTTCCCACACCCTTTACGGTCCTCACCCAAGGATTCCCTTTTCTTGTATAAAACACTAACTCGCCTGACACCGGGATTTCGTTCAGTGCCCGTACTGTCTCCGACCACAGCGGAAGGTTTCTTCCGATACCTGTCTTTCCCCTGGGGAAATCAACCCTTCCATTTTGCAGATCAACGTTCTTCCACTTCAGTTCTGCACAATCGGTGCAACCAAATCCACAGTTCAAACCCAGCCATATCATCGCTTTCATTTGAGGACTTGCATTATGAAGTATCTTGTGAATTTGGGACACTGTAAAAGTGGGTTTTTCCCGTTTCGGGGGTGTCACCTTCGTCACTGCTTTCAATCTTGGGGCATTGACGATTACCTCGTTGTCCAAGGCCCAGTTGTACATCGCCTTGACTGCTGCGATGCGATTATTGATGGTATTGGGTGACTTCCTTGCCTTAATGAGCCTCTTGCGGTAGTTCTGTAGCTCAATGGTAGAAATGTCCGACACTGGCCGGTTGGGGCCAACGAATCTCACAAAATCCTTGAGAAGCGAAATCTGATCTGAGACATGCCTTGATTGTACCTCGCCTATTTCAGCCCTTGACTCCTGATGGTCTAAGTACAGGTTGCATAGGATCTTTATCGAAAGCCGGTCCTGGGATGGCCTAGGCGTAGGGATTTTGCCAGCATGCAGATAAGCGGCCTGTTCCAGGTATCGCTGCAAAGCTTTTTGCTTGTCGGTGCCAAAATAATATAACTTACTATTAATTTTCTTGCAAAACTGACCTGTCTTATGTAAAGTAAGCGGGAATTTGTCAGAACGTGTTTTTCTTTTAGGCTTAGAATTTGCCATGACTGATATCCTTAACTATAACCACATAATCAAACATGATGCCAAGATTGTAAATCACAAATTGGTTGTAGTCAAGGTTGTAGTTAGGCAGAATTGTAATTTTTTGAAAATTATATAAGGGTATTATATTAAAGTACTTGGAGAGGTGGCCGAGCGGCTTAAGGCAACGGTTTGCTAAACCGTCGTAGGGGTTTACACCTCTACCGCGGGTTCGAATCCCGCCCTCTCCGTTATACTGATGCCAAGCGGTGTCAGGAAGAGGCTAAGTCTGCCGGAAATAAGGGGTTTACGGTGGGCAAGTCTGGGTGTTCAAATGAACCTCAAAGCCCTTCCGAAGTGCCAAGCGAGGACAGCACTAACACAATGAATGTACGCTGTTCCGACAAGCAGAACAACAAGCTGAGCAACAAGCCAACGGTGGACACTGATTTGGCCGAGATTGTAGAAGCATGGTCCGAACTACCTTCGGCTATCCGTTCGGCGATTGTAGCTATTGTACGGACCTCAAGGGAGTAGTAGGGCGGGGATATTATCTACCTCAAGGTGTAACTGTACAGTGAGGATGTGATGTAAAGTCCCAACTTGCAGAGGCAAGATTCTGTTCTGGTATGATGGAGACGACCGCCTCTCCGGCCCCAGTGCAAGTTTCTGATAGATATTGGATTCTAACCAGTGCTCGGCTTGTTTACCAGCCAGCTTTTATGAAAAAAGGAACCGATTGGTATTGTACTTAGCCTCCAAGATTTCTCTTGAAATTTATGCCTTCCCACCTTATCATTCAACTACTCGGCGGAAGCCGACACTGCGGACGTATGAAATACTTTGCTGGTATTTTACCGGCATGGCCGATGAAGAAGAGTTGGTCTCTCATATCCAACGTATTCAAAAAATTGCTTAATTGAGTTCAGGCTCAAACCCCATTGTGATTGCTGCCTGGGTCAATGCTGCGCACATCCAGTGAAAACATCCCTCCATATGGCCAATGTGACCAGACCTTGGAGAAATATTGTAAACCATGTAAGCCGGTCAGTCAGTTAGCAAATCCCGGGCCGAACAGGATTGGGTCCGTCAATATTAAAACTATTAAAAAAGAAAGAATGAAAAGGTAGGCTGAAAGAGACATCTGATAGCTCGAAATTGACCTATTTTACTTGCCGGTGGCTGTCTTTTTTAGTACAGTATTATAGACAGAAGAATGAGTTTTGTTGTGAAACAATGAATCTTTTGGAGGATAATAGAATGAACAAGAGAATTCAGGCTCTGTTTGCGAGTGTATCAATTCTGGTTATACTCTCCAGTGCCGGTTGTGGCCGTAGATATTCTACAGAGAATTATCTTATCTGGAGAATCATCAAAATGCCCGATGGTTCGAAACGGGTCACTTTTGGAGGGGTGGCTGATAGTTGGTCCATAAAGACTTTTCGTGAAGATATTGTATGCTTCGGTGCCGAGTGTTTAAACAAGTATGCAACTACACGTGATGATTCCGGCATGAGTGGCGGGCTAATAGCAGTACAATTTCCACCTACGGAGCAGGAGAATAGAATAGAAGCTAAATGGATCAGCAAGCCTCTCTTTCCCCCTCATATGCATTTTGCCTTAGCCAACCTGTTCGGGTGGATTTCGATCGATCATGAAATTGGTCGAAACGACAAAGCAATCTCAGAGCTCACTGACGCTGTTGTGAAGGATCCATTGGATGCTGCGGCTTATTGTGACCGAGGGGCCGTCCACGCTGAGAGCGGCCGTTATGATCAGGCCATCTCAGATTACAGCAAGGCTATTGAGATGAAACCACAGTTTGCCAAAGCATTTTACAATAGGGGCGTTGCCTATTATAGGAAGGGCCAGCATAACCTGGCCATCTCAGACTACGCCAGAGCAATCGAGATAAATCCCCAGTTAAACGATCAGGACGACATGTTCGTACGGTTGGTCAGAGAAAAATGGGCGAAGTTCAAAGAAAGCCAGAGGTCTTGAGACTAAGCGATAAATAGAGCAATAAATAGATAAATGGGGACGGAGGGCCTGTTGAAAAAGTCCAACAGTAACGTTTTAGATTGACACGCGAGCCTTCGACTCGCTCCTAATGAACTAAGAAATCGCATTCGGCACGATGTTGTCTGTAAGTATTGTAATAGAAAGACGTTAGCATAATTAAGCCAATATCTTAGTTTATTTTGCACCTCACCTGATTCTCAGGATGCATAGAAAAAAAAATAGCCCACTAATGTCATTGCGAAGGAGCACAGCGACTGTGGCAATCTTAATCCTGCCGCAGCAAAAACCGTCTATTTCCTTAGGAGGAGCGCAGCGGCGAAATAATTTCACTTTTTTCAACGGCTCCACGGACCCTAGTATTTACCAATATTACAATCATGCAATTAGTTGTGACACTTCAATTAGCTTACAGTTCTTATGGAGCCGGATGATACGGCCTGATGTCGTCAATGTGCATCACACCTGAACCGCCGGCAGAGACATTTTCCAACAGCCCGCACGGTTCACTATTTTTTGACGGCCGGTTTCTTCTGGCGCTTAAACTCTACTGTGAAGCTCGAGTAATCGGAAAGTTCACCGGAGCTATCCAGCTCGTGAACTTCCCACTTCATAGTGTTGGCATCAACTTTCGTGTGAGCAAAACCCATCTTGTTAGTCTGCCAGTCGGACCCGGTGTGTTCATGTTTAAGGACAGCTTTGTCGCCATCGGGCTCCCAGGTGCCTTTGCCCGTGCCGCCCTGGTTATCCACAGTTATCTGGACGATTTTCTCTTCGGCCGGCTTGTAGAAGATCATGGCGCGGTACTCGTTGTCCGGCCATTTAAGTTGCATTGTTACCAGGTGCTTATCGAGCTCCCATTTGTAAATAAGCTCAATTTTGTCGCCCTGGTCGCCCGTGGCCTCCCAATTACCTATCATCCAGTCGTAGCCGCCTTCTGTCACAAAGTCGCCCAGCTTCTCCTGTGCGCTTGCCCCGGCAGACGCGATGATAAGGATGGCTGCCACAGCCAGGATAGTGTTTCTCAGTTTTGCTCTTTTTGCCTGGTTCATTGCCCTTTACCCCTTTCGTTTAGTGAAGTTTACATTTAGAACGCTTATAACCACGCAGGTAAGGTTCTATATTTGAATAAAAAATACCAAATTTATTCTGATATTACCAGTATCTTGTATATTTTTTACAGTTTTTGCATATCTTGATACTCCATGGCCGTTCAAATACAAATCCAGACTGCACAAATACTGTGGTGTCTTGAAATTGGCTTTGTTTTTTCAAATTGGGTTCTGTTAAATGCCGTTATTTAGGATTTAGAGCTTAGTGCTTAGTATTTCCGGCCAAAGCCCGGCAAATTGGCTTTGTTTTTTGCTGTCCAAAACCGCCCAAAATCATTAAAACCTCCATAAATCCTTACTATTGCTGACTTAATGCCATTCTTCCCATTTTAACATTGGCTTTGTTTTTTCAAATAGCTTTCTGTTAGACACAGATTTACACCGATTAACAC
>JBARRE010000750.1:0-14413 GCA_049644065.1 Sedimentisphaerales bacterium
CGCGTTGCATCTCCGCTTGAATCCGACCGTGCTTACATTAGCCAGGTTGTGCGCAATGATATCGAATTCCTGTGTTAACGCATCAATGCTTGTACTGACCTGATCTGCAATCCCTGACATTTTCAGACTCCCTGCAATACTGCCGGCTCTGGTTTCTCTGACTTTTTATCATTACTGCCGTTGAAGGCTTGGGCACCTTGAGTTTTGGCCCTGGTTTTCAGAGAAGCCGCATTAGTAGCGCGAATCAGCTCGCTAATGTTCGGATCGCTGAGCCCTATCAATTCAACTGCTATTGAAAAACCATTTTTTATGCTTTTTGTGTGCCGAACCTCACCGATATCTTCCACGATCTTCTCCGGAGCGGTTTTGCCGGTTCTTTGCGAATTTGGTATCTGGTCTTCTTCTTCGCTCAACTTAAGTATCACCAACACCCTGTCGCCCACCTTTACTTCCAGCGGCGCTTCTATTCGCAGACCGGGGCCGGCCAGCTCAGTAACAGATGCCGGCACAAATTCCGGTGGTCCCCAACTGTTTCCGGAGATGTTAGTGGAATCTTTCCCGGTCCCTCTGCCGATATCACTCTTTGGTTGAAGCATTCTTGCAAATGGGAATCGTGCGATGAAGGTCGGCTTTTTTACCGGAACACGCAGAAAACGCCGGCGATTGATAAATCGTATGTTATCGCTGTGATTAAGAACCAAAATGTTGCCGTAGCAGCTTATCGAAGAAGTCTCAAACTCCCAGACCGATGCGCCGAAATAATAACGCACGGACCAGAGCTCTCCAGGTTTGCTTTCCAACGATACTTTTAGTTTAACGGTAAGTTCTACATCATTATTTTCTATAACAGTGGACTCGATATTTGCTTCGTTACCGGTTTTGCGGCGAGTCATATGAAGTTGTTTGCCTGTAGGGATTTGTTTGCTGCTGGATTTATTCGAGTTTGCTGCCGGGCCTGCCAGGGTTGAGTGTTTTTTCTCGAAGCCGAGCTTTTCGCGAAGGACGGACAACTGAGCACTTAGGTTTTTACTTGCCTTAGCTCCACGGCGTGCAAGGACATCTTTTGTTAATTCGGTGGCTCCGCGGTCAAAAGCGGTGACCATAGTAAAAATTGATTCGATACGTCTTAGTTTCGTCCTGTTCGCTATATCCATCAGGATTTGACGTTCGAGCCGGCTCAAACCCATTCTTTGGGCATAATTAGCAAATACTTTATTGGTGACATTTTGTTCTTTAACCTTGTGCTTATAACTGGTTACTATGAACAGTGCAGTTAATATTATTATGGCAGCCACACTCAGTAAAATAAACAAGCGATAGTCTGCCGAGGCGCTTTCAATCCGGCTGGCGGCATGCCACCGCTCGATCGGCGTCAATGCCAAAAAAACAGCATTCACTCCTGTGGTTATTACAGATGCAGTTACCATTTCACTCTTCCAAACTTACTATCTAATAAGGCTGGTCAATTCCCGCAGTATGTCATTGGCAACCCTGATAGTCCTGGCGTTGGCCTGAAAGCCGTTTTGGGCCTGGATCATATTGACGAACTCGGTTGCAACATCAGCGTTGGATTTTTCCAATGACCCGCCGTGGATCGAGCCTGCTCCGCCGGTCATTGCCTGCGTGGCTATGGCCTCGCCCGAGTTGGCGGAAGGAACGAAGTATCCGTTGCCGACGCGTTCCAGACCCGATGTGTTCTGGAATAACGCTACCTCTATATTCGCGATGTTCTTCTTGATACCGTTGGAGAAGGCACCGATGAGTATGCCTTCGTTATTGACCGAGACGGCCGAGAGTCTGCCTGCTTCATAACCGTCCTGCTCCCGTGCCACTGCAGTAGAGTTTCCGGCAAACTGTGTCAAGCCGTCCAGCTTCCCCTGCGTACCCAGATTTAACTGGATAGTCTGTGGGCTCGATGTATCATGTTCGAAGATCATTACAAATTGTGCTGAATCCGAACCGCTTAAACCGGCGTAAGAACCGTCGCCGGCGTCAAAGGTAATATCTTCAATGCGTCGGTTAGCCATAGTTATCTGATTGATATCACCGGTGATAGAAGTTAGCACCATGTCCCATGTGTTGGCAGTGTCCGTTCGGACAAACGCGCCGGAAAGAACGTGTTTACCACCCTGGGAGTCGAAAACCGTGATGTTAATGCTCTTGGATTCCTCTCCACCGACGGTTGATATCTCGAAATACCCCGGCGTCGTCAGCGCGCCAGCTCCGGAGTAAGACATGGTCATGTCGGTTTTGCTGTAGCCGCCGGTATCATCGGTTATCCGAATTTGCCCGTTGGCCAGAGAGGCCGTCGATCCGTTGGGATTGAGAACGGTGTTTAAATGAGTGATGAACTCTCCCAGCGTGGTGTTCTCGTCAGTAACAGTAAAGTCAAAAGCGGCACCAGGACCAAATGGTGTGCCGTCCTTCTTGATGCCCTCGATCTCAATTGTGCCCGGATTCAACGACAGGTCGCCACTGAATTGGTCGAGGTCGTTGATTGTGGTCGTATCTGTAGCCGCGGTGCCGTTGTTATACGTATAAGCTAAATTTGAAGTTATTACCTGTGTTTGTGTAACAGAACCGGTTGCATCGGCACTCAGGTTGCCGGAGACTGCTATTTCCGATGTGCCTTTTGCCGGCATAGCTACATCGTAAGGGACGTGAATTTCGCTTGTGCCGGGAGTCTGGAAGCCGTCGATCTCACCTTCCGAGCCGATACGCTGTACGTGATAGCCGGTGGCAGGGTCGACCAGATTCGAATCAGCATCGACTGCGAACGAACCGCCGCGAGTGTAAACGTTTTGCTGGCCATCGCTCAACACAAAATAACCCTCTCCTTCCACCGCCAGGTCCAGAGGATTACCTGTATTTATGATATTACCCTGTGACATATTGGGAGATATTCCAGCTACGCCTACGCCGCTGCCTATTTGTTGCGGGTTGGTACCACCGACGCCGGATGTTGGCTGCGATGCTTTTTTGATTGTCTCGTTCAGCAGTTCCGAGAAGGTTATTCTGCTTGACTTAAAGGCAGTTGTATTGACATTGGCCAGGTTGTTACCTGCTATATCAAGCATTTTTTGGTGGGCTTGCAATCCAGTAACTCCGGCTGACAATGCAAAACTCATTTTTGTTTCTCCTTATATTGACACTTTGAAATCTGAAATTAGTTTTTGACTGATATTACGCCTTCTAAAGCTATAACATGATCTCCTGTGACCAAAATTATCTCGCCGTCAACATTATTGATGACTTCTTCGACGATGCCGCTTGTGATATCCCGGCTCCCGGTCTCATTCTCTGATGCGAATGAAATCTCCTTGCCTATCAACGAGTTGGCGTAGGTACGTTCTGTAGTCGAAAGAACGTTTGCAAAGTTTGAATTCATTGATTCGAGCTGCTGCAATTGTGAAAACTGCGCCAACTGGGAAGCCATTTCGTTATTATCCATCGGTTCAAGCGGATTCTGATTTTGCAGTTGCGTTACCAGAAGTTTCATATAATCCATTTGGATGTTGCTTGCACTGTTGATGACTGATGATGAATCCATAACTTTTTACCTTTTCTTAAAAGCCTAAAATCCTATGAACTTTCTTTCTTTATTCTGTTACAACCAGTCGGCACTAAATCACCATACCGCATAAGTGAGCAATCGTTGTGCCACATTAGAATTGCCGGCGGTTCTGCTATGCACAACTTCTTGTCAAAAAGAATGTTAGAGGGATTAAAAAAATGTACGAATTTTGAAACCGGGTTTTCCTGTAATTTTTACAGAGGACATATCTTCCTATATCCAGAAAATTTTGCCGTTTCAGCCTGGTTTTTATATTGGGGATTTCTCTTGTTTTGTTTTAGTGCATCGAGTCTCGGCGTGACGTCCCATAAGAAACGCCGCTATCTTGCTGCAAGTTTTGCTTCCCAGTCTCGTACTTATTGAGTACGGCTTTACACTGAATCAGGTATGTGATGTCCTATAAAATCATGGCATAATTTCAATGAATGTTTTGGTCCGGCAGAACCAGTGACATTATTGGCCCGTCCCATAAAAAAATTAAAGTTGTTCCCGGCTGTCTGTCGATTTATGGCTTTGGGTTAACCACTTATCGTAATGGAATACCCATATGATTAAAACGACAGAGTAAGAGGTATTGCTTATAGTTTTGGAAAGGACAAGTTTACTTAGAATTGTTGCAGTAAGCAGGGACCCCGAAGTTCAGCAGCTTGCTCAGCAGTATAGCCGGGAAGTTTTTGGGGCAGATGACCTGGCCGATGCTCTGGATATCGTTAAAACGGTCAATCCGAATTTAATTCTTTTCGACCGTCGGTTTAATCCAAGTCACATCCGTGAATTCCTCGATACGGCCGATAAATATTTAGTCGATGTTCCTGTTGTGGCGATTGGCGGTGATAATAGTGACACTGGATTATCTAATGAATTCATACGGATGGGGGCCTATGACTATTTGCAGGGAAGACAGGATTACAGCAGGCTGGAGCAGATCATTTGTAGTATAAAGGATAATTTAAGAACCGAGGACCCGGGCGCCAAACACGAAAAAGGAAGTTCGGAATCCGGTTCCGAGCATAGCACGAGTCGGTTTTTCGCTGAGGGCCTGGCTGCCTCTGTATCTATGGTCGGCAAAAGTTGTGCTATTGTCAATACCCTAAAGATGACTAAACTTGTTGCCGGGAGCCGGTGCAATCCGATTTTGATCGTTGGGGAAACAGGCACCGGTAAAGAATTGGTGGCCAGGGCGATTCATACTCTGCGACATTCAAACGGGCAGTTTGTAGCGGTAAATTGTGCAGCTCTTACGGCGAATCTGCTCGAAAGCGAACTTTTTGGTCACGTTAAAGGCTCCTTTACAGGGGCTGATTGCGAGAAGACGGGACTTTTAGAATTGGCCGGATCCGGTACGCTCCTGCTCGATGAAATTTCCGAAATGCCGATAGAGTTACAGGCTAAATTATTGCGTGTGCTGCAGGAAAAAAGCTTTCGAAAAGTCGGAGGTATCAGGAATATTGTCTGCAAAGCTACTATAATGGCATCGAGCAACCGCAATCTCAACAATGAAGTTCGGGCTAATCGTTTTCGGCGTGATCTTTATTATCGCCTGAATGTTAGTCCTATAACGCTCACGCCACTCAGGTCGCCTGAGCGAAGAGAAGATATTAGGCTTTTGGCTGAGTACTTTCTCAAGACATCGACTTTCTGTCCGGATAAGCTCGCTAAGGTAACATCACTGACTCAACTGGCAATTGAGGCTCTGGAGAAACACGATTGGCCCGGAAACGTTCGTGAGCTTCGCAACGTAATCGAAAGAGCAATTCTGCTGGAAACAACGGATAAAATCGGACTAAGCGGAATTGTAATCGATCCATCTGAATGCAGTCAGGTATCGAGCAGTCCCACAGCTAATCTGATCAAAGGTTTTTCATTGGCAAAGGCCGAGCGCGAGTTGATTTCCCGGGCTCTGCAGGAAACAGGATGGCAAAAGACGCGAGCCGCCGCTCTTCTTGGTATAACCAGGGCAACTCTTTACGCTAAGGTCAAGCAGTACAATATAGAGAAGAATTCTTCTACTGCAAAGAAGTCCGCAAGCGTTAAAGAAGAGCAAAATGAATTTCCCGTTTCATCCTTGCCTAAGCCTATAGCGATTTACTGATAAGGCTATAACTTTCCGGCATTTGTCAGAAAATCTACCGGTTCGTATAGAATCCTGACATCTTATTGCAATAAGAATAGTCTGATTCGACACGATAGATTCATTTTTCGTGTTAAATGCCTCGAAATACTCCTTATTCCCCACTAATAACAAGACTGGCACAGTTATTGCGGTTCTCTGAAAAAGAGGTTGTGAAATACGCCCTCATATTTATGGACCGGTTCGGATTTGCTTGTTTTAGGCTGAGGGCGAAGTTGGAAGCTATGGCGGCAGAAGAACAAAAAAAAGTTCTCGATGAAGATAATACTTCCGAGGTGCAGTCGGACGGCGAAATATTTACCGACAATGCTCACGAGGGGAGTCTTAAGTCCGATATAGATCAATCGGGTTTAGGTATCCATGAGGAGCTCTCTGAGTACGAACTTTTTGCCGGCGATGAGGATTTTTATAACCTCCTGGCAGAGTCCTCCCGGGAGACACCAGTTGAACAGTCTGCCGGCGAACGTCAGGCTCCACAAGGATTGAACAAGTATAAATATAAACGTATTTCAACCCTTCAGAAAATTCTTGCTGTCAGTATTATTGCTGTCATATCGATGCTTCTTTATGTATTGTTGAAATCCCCCTCCGGACTTGTTGCCGGCTCGGCGTCAATGCCCGCCGATGAGTCGGCGCAGCCTACAGGGCCAGCGCCCAGTTCCAGTCCATCTGTTACCGGTTCCGAGCAGGTAATGCAGGCTGGAATTCACGGGTCAGAGCCTGTGCTCTCACCAACACAACCGCTTTCATTAAAAGTTGCCCGTAACTTTTATCTGCAAAAGGAATACGACAAGGCCTTTGCCGCCTATAACGGGCTTCGCCAGGCTCTCCCGGCAGGCGAGGAGCTGCTCAAAGATTTTCTTCAGCTAAAAATGGCTTTATGTGCAAAGGAAGTAGCTGATTTCGAACAGGCGAGCCGTTTGTTGGCAACGGTCTCTCAGAGCCGTTCACCCGCTGTCAGGATAGTGGCTAATTATCATCTCAGCCTGCTTGAAATACAAAGAAAACGATACTTGAGAGCAAGAACCAGGGCTTATAACACGATTGCTTTAATCAAGGCTGTTGACTTCGACGATGATTGGGCATTGTCATTCGAATGCGATAGTTCTTTTCTGGTCGCCGAATGTCTGACACGGCACATTCTTTTACTTAGCAGCACCGATACGGATCTTCCCGCTGATTTATGGGGCAAGTCCGCGGTAACTTCCGATCCCTTTGACAACTTGAACGAGGCTGAACTGCGAAGATTACTGAATTCCGGCTCAGAGCACCTGGGCAGGGGCTTGCTCGATCCTGAGATTCGAAAACTCGAAGACCAGGGGGGGCTGCCTCGTTGGTCTGTAACCTCTTATGGGGCGCCGGTTGAGGAGTTGCTGGCGAAGTTCGCTGCCGGCGCAGAGATTGATTTACACTGGGCTTTCAAAGGGACTTCGGGATCGGATTCACCAGAAGGTTCCATTCGACAAAGGCCGGTCAGTTTGTATCTGCCGGCGGCTACATCGCAGCAGATTGTCCTGACAGCAGCAGGCTGCGCCGGGTTGCTGGCATATACGGAAGGAGATCCCGGCCAACAGAAAGTGACTATTTACGATCCGGCCGAATATTCATCTTTGCGGCAGCACATATCTTTTCTGAGTCAGCAGGCTGTTTCGCTTTGGCAAAAATTCGTGCTGACGTTTTACAGCGACCAGCGGCTGGGCAACGCTCATTTTTTAATGGGGCTCCTGCAATCTCAGATAGAGCTGCCGATCGAGGCGATTGCGGAATATAAATTAGTGGCTAATCGTTTTTCGCAAATGTCACTAGCGCCGTTCGCTTTATTACATTCGAGCAAACTAAAAGCGAGCCTGCGTGACTATCCGGGTGCCCGTGAGGATTTGAAGCAGCTTGTCGAGCAGTATCCGGATGTCGAGATTTACGGGCAGGCATATTTGCGTCTGGCGGATGCCACAATGGAGGCGGGTCTTAACGCCGAAGCCGCACGGATATATCAAAGAGTGTACAATTTTGGCTTGTCCGTGGAATCGAAGACTGCTTCGGCCATTGGAGCCGCATGGTGTTTGTATGAGACAAAAGCGTATGAAGAAGCGGAGAAATGGCTGAATCGATACATCGATTTAGCCGGGAGTGACAAAAACAAAAACTTGTATTCTGCCTATTTTCTGCTGGGTCAGTCCAACTTGGCGCTGGGAAAATATCAGCAGGCCTGTGATGCGTTTGAATATGCGCTGGCAGAGCAGAGCTCGCGGGAACAATATGTCGAGGCGATCGCATCGCTTGTGAAAGGTCACATAGAACAGGAGCATTTCGTTGAGGCGCTTGATACGCTGGAGAGCGTACGTTCGGTTGCATTATCAAAGGAACAATCCGTAGAAATGCTGCTGCTCAAATGCAGAATTTTCCGGATGCTGGGGCTTCTTGACAAGGCGATTGTTTCTCTGCGTGACAGGGCGGAATATATTTCCGATTCGCAGTTGAACGCCAAAATATCTTTTGAACTTGCTCAGTGCCATATAGCCAAAGGTAATCTGGAAAGCGCCCGTAGCGGCTTAAGTGAGATTCTCAGTACAGTCGAACCCGGACCTTTGGCGCTACAAACCGCGATGGAGCTGGCCGATGTATGTCTAAAAATCGGGCGAGGTTCGCAAGCCGTCTCGGTTTGTCTGCAGCTTTTGGAGTCGGATGTGTCTGAGCAGAAAAAACAGGAAATTCTGAGAATGCTCGCAGCGGCTTATAACCAACAGAAAAATTACGACAAAGCGACATTAGCTCTTTCAGGTCAATGGAAATGAAAATGAAAAACAGCAGTACAAAATACAATTATGACTCACAACTCAAAAGTCATGCATCTTTGAGTTTTAAGTTATACTTTTATATTGCCTGCTTTACGTTTTTGTCTTTCCGTCTCTTAACATCTCTTACAGGTGTTGCGTATGCGAATTCTGCCGCTGGGGATGGCCGGAAATTATCGCAGAGCAGCGTTATAACTTCGAGAGATCCGAATAATATCCACGGACTCGAATTGCGGCGGGCTGAGATTAGTATTGCTAAAGGTCAAATCGATACGAAAAGCAGCGACCAGCTCAAACGAATCATCGAACAAATTCGCTCCGTTGAGTTTGAGCCGCAAAAGCAAGCCCCGGCGCCTGTCATTGTCCCTGAAAAAGCTCCGACGATTGAACCTAATGAAACTGTACCCGACGTGCCGATGCAGAAGGAAAAAGCGAAACAAGAAGCCAAACCAAAACCGCCGGACGAGCCGATAACCGAGAATACTTTGCAAATGCTAAAGACACTGGCCCAGGATCCCGGGAAACTTGCCGATCCTTTTGAGCTGGGAGAGATTTTATTTGTCAGCGGAAACGTAAAAGAAGCTGTGATGTTTTACCGGGAAGCGCTGAAGCGTAAAGATCCGAATGACGTCAGCGTGTCCTGGGACAGGGCCTGGATATTGTTACAGACAGGCAACTGCCTGCGAAATGATGATCTGCCGGCGGCGGCGAAGATGTATCAACAACTTCTTACAGAATATCCGAATTCACCATGGGCAGACATGGCAACCGCCCAGAGTAATTTAATCGCCTGGTACTTGAAAGAAGAACCCGTTAAGTTGATGCTACAAGTAAAGCATGCCGGAAGTGAACAAGACAACATTAGATGAGACAAGCATGAGTAAACAGGAAGATTTTGCGAACGTACTGATAGCTGATAACGATCCCGAGATGGCTCGATTTATGCTTGAGATTCTGGCCCGCAAGGGAATCCGCGGACATCTCGTAGGCAACAAAGAAAAAGCGATTGATTTTATCAGCAGGGGCAGTTGCGATTTTGTCTTCACCAGCGACACGATAAGCCCCCTGACGGACTTGTCCGGTCAGAGGCAGGATGGTTTTGAGCTGCTTAGGAAAGTCAGGGAAAATTGGCCGGAACTACCGGTGGTTATGGTCACAAAAGCCCAAAAGGCGAATGCACAAAATCAGCAGCAAACTGTCAAGACTGCAGTAAGAGCTGTTCGCCAGGGCTGTTGTGACTTTCTAATCAAGCCGCCGGACCGTGAAAAGATAGAAACCTTGCTGGATACTTTCCTGCCTAACCACAGCGTTTCAACAATAGCTTCGGCTCAAGAGGACACTCACAGCCTGTACAGGATTGTAGGCAGAAGCGCAAACCTTGTTCAAATCGTCGAACTTGCCAAGAAAATCGCCCCTACTTCGGCGCCGGTTTTAATAAACGGTGAAAGTGGGACGGGCAAAGAGCTGATTGCTTATCTGATTCATCACAAAAGCAGAAGGGCCCAGGGCACATATATTAAAATCAATTGTGCAGCACTAAGTGATTCGCTTCTTGAAAGCGAGCTTTTCGGCCATGAGAAAGGCGCTTTCACCGGCGCCTTAGCTCAACGTAAGGGCCGATTCGAAATGGCCCATGGCGGAACTTTACTTCTGGATGAAATTACGGAAACGCCAATAAAGTTTCAGGCCACGTTGTTGCGGGTTCTCGAGCAGCAGGATTTTGAGCGTGTCGGCGGAAATGAAAGTGTTAGAGTCGATGTTCGAATAATAAGCACGACGAATAAAGATCTGTTAGAGGAAGTCCGGCAGGGCAGGTTCCGACAGGACCTCTATTACCGGTTAAGCGGGGCAAGATTGGTTATCTGTCCCCTGAGGGAACGCAAGGAAGACTTATCCGACCTTGTTTGGTATTTCATCAACCTTTATGCTCACGAAGTGCAACGTCGTATCACGAAGCTCGATCCTGTAATGATGAACATTTTTGCCAAGTATCACTGGCCCGGCAATGTCCGGCAATTGCGCAATGTCGTACGAACATCGCTTACTTTGGGGGCCGGCCCCACACTGTCGTTGGCGGATGTCTCCTGGCTCTTTGATGAATTACAGCCACTGACACAGCAGGATCGCGCCGATTATGACTTTTCGCTTGAAAAACATGCACAGAGCGACTTCGGACTTGGAGGAGTGCCGCTTGAGCGGTTAGAACGGCGGGCGATCTTGGATACATTGCGCCAGACAGGAGGCAACCAGACGAAGGCCGCAAAGGTATTGGGTATCAGTGACCGAACGCTGAGAGACAGAATCCACCGGTACAGGCGAGAGGGCAGTCTGCAGTTGGTATGATTATAATTTTGTGTAATGAATGATTGAGGCAAAAAATGGCAGATGCGGATGATATAAAAGAGCAGGAAGGGCAGGAAGAGCAAAAAAATCCGGAAGCTGAAAAGAGTGATAAAAAGTCCTTAATCGCTCGATTCCTGCCGTGGATAATCATGGTTGTTGTGGTTTTAATTTGTGCCGGTGCCGGTTTTAGCGTCGGTCGATTGTTTGCCGGTTCCGGCACAACCGAAGGAGCCGAATCTGACTCAGGGTCCGATGCACAAGGCCTGACTGATGACCTCAAGGCGGATAATGATTCGGCGGATGGCTCTGGTAAAGTCTGGTATTATGATTTAGACCCCGTTGTTGCGAATCTGAATGAGCCTACTGTAACACGCTATGTTAGGGCTTCTTTAACGCTTGAGATGAGTGCCGATATGGATGTAGATAAAGGCACTATCTTTCTCGATGAGAAAAAACCCATCTTGGTCAACTGGCTTACCGTATATCTTTCAAGCCTGGCCCTTGAGGATATCAGAGGTGATAATAATCTCAGAAGTATTCAGTCACACATACGCGATGCTTTTAACGAAAAACTTTTTCCTGATTCGAAGTCTCAAATCAAGCAGGTCCTGATTAAGGAATTCCCCGTACAATGAGCGGCAGTGTAACGAACAGTTTGAGCAGAGAAAAGATACAGCAGCTTCTGACGGCCGTTGGTTCTGAGCCAACGGAAGATATAACACAAGTAGAAGCCACAGAGTACAATTGGCACGAGCCTCATTACTTCAATAGCGAGCAGCTTGTCAAACTCGACGATTTTGCACAAACAGCCGCCGCCGCAGTAGCTGAAAAATTCTCTAAATTTTGCCGCAGTGAACTCAATGTAACAATTGCATCGACCACTCAGCACTTTGCAGATGAATTTCTTAACAAGCCCTCAGATAGCGAACAGAAGGATTATTATCTTCCCTTCGGCACCAACCAGGAGCAGATGTGTGGACTCATTGGTATACCCGAACAAGCAGCACTTAACTGGGCGAGGCAATTGCTCGGCGATTCCGAATCCGAAAAGGATCCGGGCAGAGATTTGTCGCAATTAGAAGAATCTCTTTTATTGGATCTGGTCTCGGCTCTCGTTGAGGTATTTTCCGGCCTTGATGAATCATTCGATTTCCATTCGGCAAAAAGCATTGTCAAAGGGCAGTGGCCCCTTGGAGTGGAAGGTACCGAAGAACTCTGTAAAATCTCCTTTGATGTTAAGAAAGCTGACTCGGAGAAGAGTTTTGAAACTTACTTTTTGATACTTTGTAGTGAGCTGGAGTCTGTAGTAGGAAAAGCGGAACAAGATTCCGCCGATTTTTCTGCTGAGGACGTTTCAAAAATGATTCTGGGGCATTTGCAGGAAATACCCGTACTCATTACAGGTCAACTGGCATCTGCCGTATTTACTTTCGAAGAAATAATGAATCTTCAGGCGGATGATATACTTTTACTGGATAAGAGAGTCGATCAGCCGGCGGCACTGATTGTAGATGGCCGGACGGTATATTACGGCCGGCCCGCAAAATCAGCCGGCAAGTACGCCGTCACAATCACAAATACAGCGGCGGTGTTTGGAGGTAACGCCGAAAACATAAATTCGAGCATAGAGACTAAATGATTGGGAGGACATAAAGATATGGCGGATGAAGCTATTGCCGTAGAAGAAAAACAGGATCAGCAGGAAGATATATCGCAGGAAGACGGTAAAACGCAGGCGCAATCGGTAGAATTTTCCGAGGCTGTTGGAACCGAGGCTGCAACCGGTGCCGGAAGTATCGATGTCTTACTGGCTATGAACGTTTCTGTTACGGTTGTTATTGGCCAAACTGAATTGCCGGTTAAGCGGCTTTTACAGCTTGGACCCGGTTCGGTATTAAAGCTCGACAAATCTATTGATGAGCCGGCAGACTTGTATCTCAGGGACACTAAGTTTGCTACGGGAAATATAGTGGTGGTGGATGGCCGGTTTGCTATCAGGATTAAGCAGATTCTCAGCCTTGGCGATTCTGCCGCCAGGGCTGCCGGGGCGTGAGTTTAAGAAGGAATTTTGATGACAGGACATGGACAAACAAATTTGCAGGGACCGCCCGGATCGGATTCTCTCAGCACCCCCCTGGCGTCCTATAGCAATATTATCATGGTTGTCGGCCTGGTTGCGGTCCTCGCTACCCTTATAATTCCTTTGCCTACGCTGGTTTTGGACATGTTTCTGGCTTGCAGTATCTCGCTGGCTTTGGCTGTTTTGATCGTGACCCTGTCATCGAAAGAGGCGCTCGATTTGTCGACGTTTCCTTCACTGCTTCTTTTCGTAACGTTGTTTCGCCTCTCCCTTAATGTTGCCTCGACGAGATTGATCCTTTTAAATGGAGATGCCGGAAAAATCATTGAGACCTTCGGCGGTTTTGTTGCCGGCGGCAGTTTCGTGGTGGGCCTGGTCATTTTCCTGATCCTTGTCGTGATTCAGTTCATTGTTATTACGAAAGGCGCCGAGCGAATCAGTGAAGTGTCTGCCCGTTTTACACTTGATGCTATGCCCGGCAAGCAAATGGCTATTGATGCGGACCTCAACGCCGGGACTATTACCGAGACTCAGGCCAACGAGCGCCGGGCGAAAATCGTGAAAGAAAGCGAGTTCTATGGTGCAATGGATGGTGCCAGCAAATTTATTCGCGGCGATGCCAAGGCCGGGCTGATCATCACAGCGGTCAATATAATCGGCGGCATAGCTATGGGATATTCGCGCGGTATTCCAATTGCGGGCGCCGTAAAAACTTATTCTGTTCTTTCCATCGGCGATGGACTTGTCAGCCAGATCCCATCGGTCATCATTGCGGTCAGTTCGGGATTTTTGGTCACAAAGATATCGTCGCGCTACAGTGTCGGCCAGGATCTTTCCAGGCAGTTTCTCAAAACAAGTCAGCCGCTGATTATCGCAGGATTTATAATAGCGTTGATGGCATTGGTGCCGGGCTTGCCTAAAATTCCATTTCTCTTGCTGGGCGCCGGTTCGGCTCTGCTCGGTAGGGCGGTGGCTAAAACCGAAAAGGGCCACAAGCAAAAGCGCAGTGTCTCTCCCCAGGCAAAGGCCGAGAAACAGCCGGTCGAAGAGCTGCTGGATGTCGACCGGATTTCTGTGCAGGTCGGCGTGCGATTAATCAGTATGGTGGACCCTCGTAAAGACAGCACTATCTTTGACCGCATAGGGGCATTGCGGAGAAAGTTTGCCCGGCAGCTTGGCATCATAATTCCTCTGGTTCGGCTACGCGATAATATTAATATCGAGCCGACTGCTTACGAGATTCGAATCGCAGAGCTGCCGGTAGCGAAGGGACGATTAGAGCCTGACATGTTCCTTGCCATGGATCCGGGTACTGTTAAAACAAAAGTCAAGGGCATAGATACCACCGAACCTGTTTACGGACTGCCGGCTTTATGGGTTACGCAAGCCAATAAGGAAAAGGCCGAACTAAACGGATATTCCGTGATCGATCCTGAGTCGGTGTTTATTACGCATCTATCCGAAACAATGCGAAAACACGCCGGCGATTTATT
>JBARRE010000751.1:0-8187 GCA_049644065.1 Sedimentisphaerales bacterium
ACGGACCTTAGCAGGCACCGGGCCGCAACCAGGCCCACTGACAGAGTGCGAATGGAAGCAAGACAGAAAAGACTTAAAGAATTCGCAATGGTAAACATTATACTTGAATAGCCTTCTCATGGAAGAAACACGAAGAACAAGGAGAAAACCAATATCGCAGATCCCGACCCCTCGGGAATCAATAGTCAATAATCAATCGTAAATCAAAAGGGCCAGCCGCATTGGGCGGCGATTGTTTCGTCGATCTGCTTCATGATTTTGATGGTTTTGTTAAATTCAGTAGGTGGTCAACACAATTACCGGATACATTTAATCACGCTCCGATCTGCCCGTCGGTCAAACCAAGCACCTAATCAGTGAACGAGCGTTCCCTAAAACCAGGTCTCGACATTCCTTAGCCTGTTCCAACGTTATTGATTTACTATGTGCCGCTCCGTTTCTGAACGACTCGATGAATCGCCCCCAGTTCTTGATGAATTCGCCTTCCAGAAGACACTCTGCCTTTTTGTGTTTCCGGAGGTAAGCAACGAGCATTCCCAAAACCGGCGCCGGTTTAACCTCATGCCTAACTCGCAGTAGTACATGCCACATAGCCCCCATGGTGAGAGGCTTATTTTCGGAGAGAAATATCCTCAATTCACGGATAGTGCGTTCAACAGCACGCTGTTCTGAAGGTGAGAGCGGAATCGGGCCAAAATCACACTGATAGATGCTTTCATTGGCCAGAAGACCGTCTTGACGCAAAGATTTTTTGAACGATTCAAAGAATTCCTTGTGGATATGGCACTCCAATGCCTTTGCGTACTCAATCACAACGGGCGCGTAATCTGCATTTCCGACATCCAGTCTTTCGAGTTCCTTGAGAAGAATCTCTCCTGTACTCAAGAAACGTCTCACTTCGTCATCCAAACTGTCCCAATTTGTTCCGAACAGCTCTATAATACCTTCTAACTGGGCATCCCAACCAGCGTCCGGTGCGTATTTGGATTCCAACATCCTCAATTCATGGGATGTCTGATTGTTGAAGATATCTATGTATTCAGCGGGGTCTGCCGGAGATTTAGCCTCGCATTCCCGTCTTGCATTCTGAGCTGCGCCTATCGCTCTATTGATGTCGCTGAGTCCGAGGGTGTACAAGATATACTCGATATCCACTGAGACTTTTTGACGGATCGCCACTTCCTCAATAAAGAACTTCATAGCAAGCTTGACGGCATCTTCGCCAATTTCCAGCCGTTCATCGGGCTGTGCAAAGTATGAAAAAAGGGTCAAGGCCCCGGCCAGTTTTATTGCGTTCTGCCGGACCCGGACACTAAACAGAATATCACTCTTGATCTGTGCCAAGACGAGCTCTTGTGCTTTTTCCAATTCATGAAAGAAAGTATCGCGCAATACAACCGTTTTTTTCTTGAACCGGTCTTTGACCAACGGATGTTCGGTCTGAATCGCGTAAACAAGCGTCAGGTGATCGCGTATTTCGCCGGCCCGCCACATACGCAGCCTGCCCATCGCCAATTCTCTTTGATTACGAGACAACTCCCGAAGACGCTGCTTGGTCATACGATGCATGCGAACAAGCATTCGATCCTCTATGGCGTTGAAATTGGGATCCGCTACGGTAACCCGGTAGCCCGTATTTTTGCTCACCTCCGTGTTGTAATTCGTCGAAAAGAAGCAACTAAACTGATAGGGACCAATCGTCTCCACCTTGGTTTCGTAACGGATCCTCCCTTGTTCCAAGGCTAGTTTCAAAGGTTCGACCATGCCCTTGTAACGAAACCAGTCGTTAAACTCCGTCACCACAAAGTTGAACCGCTTCCCTTGGTAGGCTTCTCCGATCCTGATGAAATTCGCTGGAGTCATACCCCCGCAGTAGCGATTCAATCCCGGCAATCCGTGGGCACGGACATTCTTCTCTTCATCGCCAAGCATCAGGTCTTTGACGGAGAAAGTCTTTCCGGTGCCGGGAGCGCCGAATAAGGCCAGGTGGAATCCAGTGCTGCCGGCTCGCGTACCTTCGGGATTGATGATCTCCGTTGCGGTCATTGCGTACTGGTGAGCCAAAGCCAACAGTATGTCGAAATATAGCATCGGCCCAAAAAGCTCTTCCAGATAGTGCGTAACCAATCCAAGGTTCATGTGCTCACGGCCAAATTCTAGGGTCTCTTCAAGTCGATTGGCAAGCACGTCACGAAGGTAATCCTCGAACTCCTTTTCCATTTGCTGAACATAGGCCAACTCGGCTTGTGCCGCCTCGGAATTGATTACAGGCAGTTCCTGACTTCTCGGCGAAGCCAGCACTCGCCGCAGTAGAGAAACCATTTCTCCGTAAAGCCCATAGGTCGTAGTATCTTTCGCGGTGCCGGGCAGCTTACGAATGAGCTTGAAGCCCAGCAGACTATCTAGCGTGTTCCTCCACCGCTTGAATCTGGCTTTGATTACGGTGAAATCGGCTTGGAGTCCGGGTTGATCGAGGAAATATTCCAGCACCTCCCGGGCTTCCCGTTCGGCCGCTAGGCATTGCAGGATATCAAGCTCTATTTGGCTCCACACATTTCCCGACCGAAGAGAATAGTTCTGGATAGTATAATATTGCCCAAAATAATTGTCCGGAAACGTAGCCGGGCGTTTCATATTCATGTCGAGCATGTTTCGGGTTGTACCGTTTATGGCCTCAAGAAACTGTTCCTCGCTCAGGCTGTTGGCGTACGATTGCGCCTGAATAATGCTCATACTAAGACACTGTTGCAACAGCTCTCTTCGTTCATCCACTTGGTCGGGAGACAGATTCATTGATTTTCCCCTCCACTGATAAAGTGCTTTATCTTCTCAAAGTCAACCTTTGCTACCGCGTGCCGGATGTCCAAATCCTCAAGATAGATATACCCGATTTTCTTGTGCAAACCGTCTTTTCTGTTGGCCGGGGAGCCAAGTTTGTTACGCACTTCGTTGCCGCGAGATTTTGGCACAACCAGATAAAGTTCAATCTCTGATTCCGGCGCAGCGGTCAACAGATTTCTAAACCTGTCAATCCCGCTTGTAATCGTGGTTGTTCGTTCAACTTCAAATGCGGCCACAATTCCCTTCCCGCCGTTGTGCCATAACACGTCTATCTGTTCAATAATGTCACGGGCCGCCTTTGGCATACCCTGCACACGTTGCGGCAAGCCGCTGCTCATTTGTCTGAACTCGGCGTACTTTATCTGCTCAGTCTTGCCGATATGCGTCTTTAGGTTCCGTAAGCTGGCCATTTCCACCAACCGTGCAATCGCCAGGTCATGATCGGACTCCTCGCTGGTGGCCAGTCGATACTCCACATCCACCCCTAATCCAGCGAAAAGTTGCTCGCGATCTATATCCTCTTTGAGCTTCCAGACCTTGCGTCCCGCTTTGGCCTTGCTTACCTTGCCGGCGGCGGCTTGAGAAATCGGCACTAACTGAGCAATGCTGTTTAAGACCCGCTGAATCTCCCGCGCCTCGGCCATATTCGAGTTGATCAGGTTTTCATAGATGATATTCAGAATATCGTCCTGCGAGGCGAATCCGCGAGCGTAAAGTAATCGCTTGATGAGATATTCGATCCTTGCCTCCACTGGGACAAAATCCAACTCTTCATAAGAAGCCTTGTAGTGCTGCCTGCTGTACTCTTCGAGATCTTGCTTAAGCTCGTCGCCGGGATTTACTTTTAAATACCACTTACCGTCCTTTTCCTCAAAATTATTGGAAAGGTATGGAACAAGCTCTTTTTCACTTATTTTATCCAAAAGATTATTATTCAATAACCAGGGCATCATTTTCATATAGATAAGCGATAGCGACGCTCCTTTGTGGTGAAGAACTACCTCCGCCGCTAACCGCTCAATCCGTCGACCAATCTCAGCGTGCTCAATAGCATTGAACTCCGACTGCTTATCCACCTTCTGAAAAGAGAGAATAAAATCACCAAGCATTGATCCACTTCGACGGGTTTGGATTGTTTGAGTGTAGTTTGCGATTGGGGGCTGATAGATCATCCCATCGCGTTCAGCAAGTTTGAATCCCGCATCATGTGCCGCAAGGTGAATCGCATTCCACACCTTAAACTCTTTGTTGTGGAATGTCATTACCATCCACCGACCAGATTTTAGCACACGATGGCATTCACAGAAGACCTCGTATAGCAGCGTTCTGTATTCAGCAAGACTTTTCTTGTGTTCTTTACTGACAACGGCTTCTTCAGTATCATCAATCAGTCCGTTCTGACCGAGTATCCCGCCAACCCATGCCCAGTAGAAGTTGCACAATTCGGCGTAAAGAACGTTGTTACCGTAAGGCGGGTCAGTAATGATCACATCCACAGAACTGTCCGGAATGGGCAGTTTCGTAGCGCTTCCTGTCAACATAAGCGTGTTTGCGTCTTTAGATAAGCTTTCATGGTCATTACAAAGTATGCACTTATTGCCGACCTCTTCCACGGAATAACGCTTCCCTCGTTCAACTGCTCGCGCCCTATTCTTCCAAGCAACCCAAGGATTAACTTCCAAGTGTAATTCTGGCGTCCAATATGTTGCACTTGCCCATTCAAGTGGCTTATCACCGCGCCACGCTACGTTACGACACACCATACGATTTGTAAACCGAAGGGATCCGCTAAAAACAAGTGTTAGCAATCCCTTAATTTCTTCTTTTGCTCTAATCGTTTTAATTTGTGTTGCCAGTATCGCGTTTGTTAGGAGATTACGTGGTGTGAAGAATTGATCGAATCGTTCGATGTGCGCATTGTAAGGGCGTCGCAAATCCCACCAATCCGGCATCTCTAATATCGGGTACCATAAATGCTCTTTGCGGACGCGTGTGTCAAAGTCAATAGCCGCTGAAGCGGCCAGTTCTTTGTCCTCACCAGTCGCAGGAAATTCACCCTTGTATTTACACTTCGTGCAAATGATATGAACAGCTGTCATTACACCATCGAGCCGTTTACACTCGGAAGGACGCCAAGCACCACCACAATGGTAACATTTATAATTCCCCGCGGAGACACCCGGGATCTTTTCACCCCTGCGAACTCTATCGGCTTTATACAATTCAACAATCCGACCACATTCTTTACATTCAACAACATTACTCCACTCGAACCAGTCTGCTGGTGCTGGTTGCTTACATTTGGGACACGTTGTCATGTAGAGGGATTCAACTTTGTCTCGGCAAGCGGTCTCGACCTGCTCGAAAGCGGCATCGAGTTCGTCCATATCAACGTCAACTGCTTCCATCCGGGTGATGAATGTGGCCAAAGGATTGATGTCTACCCCGATGATCTTGCGATCAAGGCGAAGGCCTTCAATGACAGTAACGCCACCACCGCAAAAGGGGTCAAGAATAACGCTCCCTGGATTGGAGTAGTGCTCAATAAGTGCCCGGAACACGCTCCAGGGCCGCCGGGCAAAATAACGGTGCATCTTGTAGACCGGCGTATGGGGCTTAGCTATCACCGCATGGTCGATAGGTTTCAGATTGTCCAAATCCTTTAAGTTCTCGGGCATATTTCCCGTAGCTCCTTCCATAGACTTTATTGCCGTACGTACAACAAAACCAATCTACCAAAATATTCATGAATTGGCAACTGTTGTCTAAGTCGAATATACTGCTTCAGTCCCGCCATTTCCTCAATTATCTCAGTGCGGTGCGGACCTCTCGAAAACTTAATATTAGCACTTTTAGGAGAACAAGCAAGGAAAATTTCGTATTGCGTATATCGTATTGCGTGATTCGCCCCCGCAGGTTTAATGCGGCGTACAGCGTTTCCCGAAAGTCTCGCCTCCCGGCGAGATGCCTTTCGGTAGGATGCCTTGCGTCAGAACGCCTCACGGCGAACTCCCAAGGATTGAATTATATCGTTTCTTTCAGTCGTCGATAATCATAAGCTCGTAGTCTTTTTGACTAATCAAAAGGACTATGACCATTGCACCATTAAGAATTTGGATGGCGGGCATAAAGAACTACAATTATCTCTAAACGTTGCGGACCTCTTAAAAACTTAATATTATCACTTTGTGGTGGAACGAACAAGGAAATTTACGATTTGCGATTTGCGATTGACCGATTCGACCCGGCAGCGGAATAATTTGATCGGTGGGGCAATCCTTCGACTTCGATCAGGGCAAGCCGCCACCTTACAGTGTTCTGTATCCTGTATTCTGAATTCCCTCGATTCTTTCAAATGAAGATAATAATAAGCTCGTAGTCCTTTTGATTAGTCAAAAGGACTACGAGCATTGTGCTGTCAAGAATGGCTGCTTTCGTTATTGCTTGCTCCGCCATCTTGTTATTACATAAATTATTTCGAAACGTTGCGGACCTCTAAAAGACGTAAGACGATCACTTTTTGGAGAATAAAGCAAAATCTGGTTAAAAATATTCCCATTCGACTGCGCCGTTCGGCTTCGCTCAGGGCAGGCTTTGAGAAGGGACCCGCACCATAAAGGTGCGGGCTAAAATGGAATTCTGGATTCTGTCTTTACTTAATCGCGCGGATAGCGTTGAGCGTATGGCTAAGCTGGATTCCCGATTCTTAGTACCCAGGGTAGTATGCTTTAACTTATTTGGGGGGTATTATTTGAATCATCGCTTAATTCTCAGTACAATATTGTGACCTTATTGAGAAGTCCGGATCATAGAACGATCATGACCGATGTTACGCGAATCTTGAATGCGATTGAGCAGGGTGATCCCCGGGCTACAGAGGGACTGCTTCCACTGGTGTATGAGGAACTGCGTCTTCTTGCCGCTCAGAAGCTATCGAGAGAACTTCCCGGCCTGACACTTCAGGCGACGGCCCTTGTTCACGAAGCATACCTTCGGTTGATCGGTTCTGAAAATCCGGGATGGGATTGCCGGGGTCATTTCTTTGCCGCTGCGGCTGAAGCCATGCGGAGAATCCTTGTTGAAGATGCCCGCCGGAAGAAGTATCAGCGTCATGGCGGCCAACACAATCGAGTCACACTCAATGAATCGTTGGCCAGGGGCAGCGGGACGATTGCCCCGGACGAATTATTGGCTTTGGACGAGGCCCTCCAAAAATTGGAGAGCGAAGACAAAACCAAGGCGGAATTGGTAAAACTGCGTTTTTTGCCGGCTTAACCGGTGAGCAGGCAGCCAAAGCCCTTGGGATTTCCCATGCCACCGCAGAGCGATATTGGGCCTATGCACGCTCCTGGCTGCGCCTGGAAGTCATGGGCAAAAATTCATAAAGTCCCTGTTGGATGCAATTAATTTTAATTTTTTTCATTTTCTGTGAGGGTCTTCACAGGATTTTATCGCATTGAAGAAGGAAGTCGAAAGAATCAGGAATCTTTAACATGGCCGAAAAGCTAAAAAAAAGAGAAGAAAAGATATTTTACCAGGCTTTGGGAAAATCCCCCGGCCAGCGAGAGGCTTATCTTGCCGAAGCCTGCGGAGACGATCGGAAGCTGTACGGCAGGGTTGAAGCCCTTCTGAAAGCCAATGATCTCAAAGATGACTTTCTGCAGAGTCCTTTGCTGGATTCGGAGCTTACCCTTGATAATCCCCCGCATGTAGAAAGCCCCGGGATGGTCATTGGCCGATATAAGCTGCTGGAAATGATCGGCGAGGGTGGCATGGCGGTGGTTTACATGGCCGAGCAGCAGGAGCCTATTCGCCGCAAGGTTGCTTTGAAAATCATCAAATTGGGTATGGATACTAAGTCTGTCATTGCCCGATTCGAGGCCGAGCGCCAGGCTTTGGCTATGATGGACCATCCGAATATCGCCAAAGTTTTCGACGCCGGGGCCACTGAGACCGGCCGGCCTTACTTTGTCATGGAACTTGTCCACGGCGTTTCAATCACCGAGTACTGCGATAAGAACAAATTAGACACACACCGGCGCCTTGAGCTTTTAGTTCAGGTTTGTCATGCCGTCCAGCACGCGCATCAAAAGGGTATTATCCACCGCGATATCAAGCCGTCGAACGTCCTGGTGACTATGCACGATGACAAGCCGGTTCCAA
Organism: Sedimentisphaerales bacterium; assembly: GCA_049644065.1. Lineage (GTDB taxonomy): Bacteria > Planctomycetota > Phycisphaerae > Sedimentisphaerales > Anaerobacaceae > JAFGPJ01. Next base: position 8,005 of record JBARRE010000751.1, read on the forward strand.
TGGTTATTGATTTTGGTATTGCCAAGGCAACAAATCAACGGCTTACAGAGAAAACAGTGTTTACCCGGTACGCTCATTTTATCGGTACACCGGCGTACATGAGCCCGGAACAGGCCCAGATGAGCGGGCTGGACGTGGATACTCGCACCGACATCTACTCACTCGGCGTCCTGCTGTACGAAC
>JBARRE010000752.1:0-5935 GCA_049644065.1 Sedimentisphaerales bacterium
TGGACTTGGCGAAATACTTGGTTCGTTATGGCGAGGCGATACAATCGGCTGCCGCCGATTACAGGCCGAACTACCTGACCGCTTACCTTTACGAGCTGGCGCAGAAGTTCAGCGCATTTTATACCAATTGCCCGGTGCTGATTGCCGGGCCGGACAAAAGGCCGACCAGACTTTTGCTGTGTGACTTAACTGCAAGAACGATCAGGCACGGCCTCCATGAGCTTTTAGGCATCGAAGTTGTAGAGCAGATGTGACGGAAAATTAAAAACATACAATGCAAAGCTAAACAATACTCTTATTAACCTCGCTGGCGAGCGTGCTACCTTGTTTACACTTGCAATTTCATACGAAATGAGTATTCTGTAGCTGAAACGGATAATCAGAGAGAAATCATGTGGCCGACTCTTCGGAGTTTTATAAAATGACATATTCGCTCGAAAACAAAATACCTAAAGATAAGCTCGCAGGCTTTTGCAAAAGGAACCATATAATGAAACTGTCGATTTTCGGCTCTGCTGTTCGGGACGAGTTGCAGCCAGACAGTGACATCGACCTTTTAGTGGAATTTGAGCAAGACCTTACACCCGGCCTTTTTTCGATCGTCAGAATGGAGATGGAACTTGCGGAAATGCTCGGCAGGAAAGTGGATCTGAGAACTCCTGAGGATTTAAGCCAGTATTTCCGTGACGAGGTAGTACAAAATGCCGAACTTCAATATCAAGCATGAAGACAAGGTGAGATTGCGGCACATGCTGGACGCGGCTTTGGAAGTCCGGCAATATGTACAATCTTCGATGCGCGAAGATTTGAATCAAGATCGCAAGCTAGTTCACTCGCTTGTTCGCCTTTTTGAAATCATCGGTGAAGCGGCAAGTCAGATATCAGAAGAATTTCGCGAAGAAGTTCCGGAAATTCCCTGGGTAGTCATCATCGGCATGCGGAATCGACTTATTCATGCCTACTTTTCTATCAATCTGGATGTAGTGTGGAGCACGTCAAAAGATGATGTCCCTTCGCTTATTACGGAATTGAAGAAACTTCTTGATTGAGCTTAATAAGATTATTTTTCCATAAACCTTTAACTTCACAAAATAATGAGGATGTTTGCGTCATGAACATTATACAGGAAGACTTTCGTGTCAGCACAAAGAGCCGGAACCAGATGATTGATATTACCAGCCAGATCGGCTCACTTGTCGGCCAGAGCGGTGTCACCGATGGCGATGTTATTGTATATTGTCCCCATACTACAGCGGCAATTACTATTAATGAAAACGCAGACCCATCCGTTCCGCACGACATGCTTTTGACACTTGAGGAATTGATGCCCCAGCACCGTTCGGGATATCGGCATTCCGAAGGCAATTCCGATGCGCACTGCAAAAGCTCTCTGATCGGCTGCAGCGAACAGATTCTCATTAAGGACGGGTCTTTGCAGCTCGGCACATGGCAGGGCATTTTCTTCTGTGAGTTCGACGGCCCGCGCAACAGAAAAGTCATCGTCCAGATCCGCGGTGAATAGAAAATCTTGAGTGACACTCCTAAAAGAATGACTATTACTGCATCAATCTAAAATATGCGCATAAAAAGGGCGAGGGCGTGGTACCGGCTGGGGGGGAGACCGGTGGACCACACTGCCTCGCCGAGGTCTATCAACCCCTAAAGGGGTATCAATTCTTTATTTCAAAGAACTAACCAAGAGACTAATGTGTTTAGAAAATCCTGTCAAACAATAAATAAAAGAACCGGGAAAAATTTCGCAAGGTGTTTATCATCCACCCCACAATTTCTTAATGTTATTAGTATACAGGTTTTGGCCGTAAAATGCAAGTTTAAAATTGATTATTTTCATTTTTTTACGAACATCACATTATCCGGACAGAAATCACAAGGTCAGTTGGTTTAAATACTTATGCCAATCGGTGCCGATAGTGACCGATAGGTCCTAAAAAGTTGCTCTTCAACAAGATTTCTCCTTGATGTAATAAAAACACCGTCAATATTTATGTCCCAATGATTTTATGCTGGCAAAAATCTTCCTGGGCTGATATTTTGGGCAAAGCCTTGGTTTGTAATGGATTGAATCCGAAATTTAATTCCTGACTCTTGTTTTATGACAAAAATTGCTGCAAGAATAAAACATATAAAAGGCACGATTAACTCTGCCTGTAATCGCGTCGGCAGAGATCCCGATGAGGTAAAGCTTGTCGTTGTAACCAAATCCGTCACTATCGACGCTGTAAAAGAGGTCATAAATCTGGGCGTAACCGACCTGGGAGAAAATCGGGTCCAGCAACTGAAAAAAATCTCCTCCGAGGTAGCGGATTTTCTACACGGGCCCGATGGCAACTCGGCCACGCCAAAAGAGATCAACTGGCATATGATCGGCCACCTGCAGCGTAATAAGGTGCGCCAGGTTTTACCGATAACCGTCTTGATACATTCGGTGGACACCCTTAGACTGGCCGAAGAGATAAACGCAGCAGCAGCAAAGTCGAATTCACGCCCAAAAGTGCTTCTGCAGGTCAATTGTTCCAACGAGCCGCAAAAGTACGGCGTCCCTGTAGGCGCGGCAACGCATCTGGCCGAGCAGATAGAGACATTACCGAACTTATTGCTGGTCGGCCTGATGACAATGGCGCCACTGACCCATAAAAAGGACGTTGTCAGGGCTTGCTTTGTCCGGGCCAGAGAGTTGTTTGTCGAAATACGCGGCGAAAAAATTGTTGGCCCGCATTTTAACGAGCTGAGTATGGGTATGAGTTCCGACTACGAAGTCGCCGTCGAAGAAGGTGCAACCATCCTTCGCATCGGCTCGGCAATATTCGCCGGCTGATTTCAAATTCCTTCAGTCCCGCTTTATTCAATTCCGCCAAACTTCCAATATTGAAAAAGGCAAGAAATAAGCAAAGTGCCATCTCTAAGAAGCCGAAATTAACTTACGCTCGTGTTTAGCTCTGAAATTGGCCCAATGTCCTATAACACAGCAAAAGAAAGTAAAACGAGATGGATAGAACAGAATCATTTAGTGCTTTTGAACTGCCGGGATATTTCACAGATGTTCTGTACATGACTAATCAGGACCATATCCCTTCAGAAATCAAACGGCTTTTTAAGTTGAAGAAGCTTTCTTACCGTATTCTTCCGGTAGACAAGTTTTCCGAGGTGCGCGACAGACTCGATTCGATAGGGACCGTCATTATCGATACAAAGGACTCGGTTGCTTCGCAGCAGCAATTGGTTCGAATAATCGAGTTATTCGAGATGGTCCATATCGGAGTGATTCTGCTCACAGACCGAAAGAGAGTGCCTGTTAAAAGTTTTTCCCTGTCGCCGTCAAATACCAGTTTCTCTGTGGGCGGTACAATGGAGACGGTTTCCATAGATGAACTGTGGACAAGAGTGAGTGTCAACCTCGCATACCGCAAAGACAGTTCGTCAATGGCGGTAAAACCTGCGATTCCACCGAGGCAGGTGAACACGATTTGCAAGAATAAACTGGCGGAGCAACTTGCCATGACAAAAGTGTTAGCTGATAACTTGACAGAACAGCTTCGTTTGGCTGGTCTGGTCCAGCAGGATTTTCTACCAGCCAAATTGCCTAATACCGATGAAATAAAGTGGGCTACGATTTTTTTGCCGGCCGAGTGGGTTTCCGGCGATATCTACGATATTGTCCGTATCGACGAGCAGCACATAGGCTTCTATGTGGCTGATATAGTCGGCCACGGGATGCCTGCCGCTCTGCTGACAATCTTCCTGAAGCAGGCTTTGGTCATGCGAGAGACCATCGAAAATAATTATCGTATATTCTCACCGGCTGAAGTCGTGAAAAATCTCAATTTACGGATGACCGCACAAAAACTCTCAGGTTATCAGTTTGCCACCTGTTGTTATTGTCTTCTGAATACGAAAACGCTGCAACTGACGTACGCGCGTGCCGGACACCCCTATCCGATTCTTATCAGGTCCGGGCAGCAACCGGAACAACTGGAAATACGTGGCTCACTCCTCGGAATATTCGAACAGGCTGAATATGTTCAGGGAACCGTACAGCTTCAACCCGGCGATAAACTGCTGCTCTACTCCGACGGAGCCGAGCCTTTTATTGGCAGGTTCGATGATCAGGGCTGCTTTGGCTTCGACAAAGAATTTTGCAATATCAAGGATTCACCAATAACCGACATGATCGACACACTCAGCGCGGTTTTGCAGAATCAGACAATTGAACCAACCGAAGTTGACGACATAACAGTGGTCGGCCTCGAAATACGTCCAAACTTCTCCGATTAACAAGCTTCGGCCGCCATAAGGCATTAGCCTGGCAGGCTGGCTGAGAGTCCGTCAAAGCTAAGAAAATCCCTGGACGATTGGCTTGACTGCAACTAAATATCAGAAACAGGGGATTATGACGGAAGTCAGAAAGAAAAATACCCCTGCTTTTCGGAGGGAAAACGTATAAAAGCAGGGGTTCAATAGGCCTGTGAGTGTTTAGCTCACAGCCTTTTCACAATCGTATTCATAATAAGCTATGTGTTACAGCGTTCTTCGCCTGCGAAGCCAACTGACAACACCCAGACCGATGCTGCCTAACAAAATCGCACCCGGAGCGGGAATAACGTTAACATTGTCTATTCCAACGTGGCTGTCAAGAATGCTGTCAAGGCCATTTGTGTTGGTAATCAACAATGTATACACGCCCGAGTTGGCAATTGTATAGCTGACCGACGTCCAGGGAGTACCATAGTAGTTACCCGGATCAGTGGCAATCGACTCCATAAACAGAGTGGTCACTAATGCGCCACCCGTTCCTGCGCCCGCAAGGAGCGTTCCGGTAGCCATGTCATCGAATGGCATATAATCCTGCGAATCCCAGAAGTAATCAAATGACAGGTCAGCACCTGCCGTAGCATAGAAACTCTGATATAACTGGGTAAGGCTGCCCGGCCCATCTGTCTTTACCAGGGCAAACGCACTGCCATCAGTTGGTCCCCAAGCTGTTACTCCGGGAACGACGGGGGGCACGCCGCCGATGTTGGTATCAGTGTGGCTTGCGACAACACTTACCGAAGCGCCGCTCGGCACGATCACTGTCCAGCCCGTCAGGTCGCCGGATTCGAAGCTGCCGTTTGTCAGGCCAGCCTGGGCATTGCCGGCGGCTATGATCAGAACTGCCAGAGCACAAATCATTATTAGTTTTTTCATCATATTTCTCCTCAACTATTAAGTTGTATCCTTACAAACAATCTGTTTTTGACAAGAGTCAGGTCAACGTTTGATCTGAAGGGTCTTGCGCACTGACCCTCCATGTCGTACATAGGTAAAGTTGCCAGTCAGGCAAGAGTTGTGGCCACGAATGTATGTGGCTGAGAAAGATGCGGGCGAAAATAAACGTTCCGCCTGACACCACTGCTCCGTTTCCTGCCGTATTACCTAATTTCCAACTCTGTCCCATACCTGACCACACATCAGGTTTTGCCCAGGAACTATGGATACGTAATACGCCATAAAGTCAAAATCAACGAAAACTTCCTCATGTTGCTTACCTATTTATACCAGACGTTCCATATTTCTGTCAAGGAAAATTTTGAAAAAAATTTCATCGGTACAAAAATACGTAGTCTCCACATATAGAAATTTGCCCTGAATGGCGTTTTAAGCGGTTTAATAAGCTTTATTTTAAAAAAAGGTTCTGAGCGATTTTTCACAGGATTATTCCGGGTAGATGTCCGGGATTGATCCAAAATGAAGTTTTTAAGGCATGATGAGAGTGTATAATCCCATAATCTGCTATAAAAAAGAAACCCCTGCTTTTCGGAGGGAAAACGTATAAAAGCAGGGGTTCAATAGGCTTGTGAGTGTTTAGCTCACAGCCTTTTCAAAATCGTATTCATAATAAGCTATGTGTTACAGCGTTCTGCGTCTTCGCAGCCAA
>JBARRE010000753.1:0-6475 GCA_049644065.1 Sedimentisphaerales bacterium
ATCCGGACGTGGTGCTTGGTTGGAGAGCGGGACGAGAGGCTGCCACGCATAATGTGCACCTGGACATCGACAGAGAAGTCGTGTTAAACGGCACCGCTTTTGTTGGTTCAGTGACTGAACCGGTCTATAATGCCGGGGCTCTCGATTTGAGCCAAACTTACTACTGGCGGATCGATGAGGTGGACGAGGCCCAAACCCCCGCGTTGGAAGGTGAGCCCTGGAGCTTTACGACACCTGACTATCTGATCGTGGATGATTTCGAGTCCTACAATGACCTTAACCCTGAAGTGCCTGAGAGTAACAGGATATTCTTGACGTGGATAGGTGGAGACCTTGACCCGGCTAACAGCTCGCAAGTGGGCCACGACAACTATCCCTTTGCTGAGCAAACGATCGTACCTGGCGGCGAGAATTCGATGCCGCTTTATTACGACAACAACTTCAAGTACTCAGAGGCGGAGCGGATACTGAGCCCGGCTCAGGATTGGACAAAGAACGATATTAAAACATTGTCAATAAACTTCTATGGCGATCCTGACAATACGGCTGAGCAGATGTATCTGAAGATCAACGGTTTCAAAGTAACGTATCCCGGCGACCCGGCTGCCGTAACACAGGAATCGTGGTCGCGGTGGAATATTGACCTTGCATTGTGTGACACGGACCTGGCCAATGTCACGACACTTGCCGTTGGCTTTGGCGACGAGGCGAATCTAAGAGCCGGCGGTCCGGGCGTGGTTTACTTCGACGACTTCAGGCTGTACCGGTGGACACCTGAGCCGCCTTTGGAGATATGGTTCGAAGCAGAAGCGGCGGACAGTATTACTTTGCCCATGAAGATTTATGATGATCCGCGGGCATCGGGTGGTCAGTACATCGGGACTGATGAAGGCTCCGGAGACGAAGATATCACCCCCCCTGTTTATGGTGTCGCCACGTACAATTTCACCGTGCCGGAGGGGACCTACAAAGTCCTGCTTCACGTGATCGCCATCGGAGGCTCCGACTCGTTCTGGGTCCGGATCCCCGGCGCCGCCAGCGACCCGGAGATATCTACGAATGCCGGCTGGATCAAGTTTAACGTAATAGACCCAGGAGATACCTGGCACTGGGATGAGGTTCACCACAATGTTGCCGAAAACCTGGTTGTAAAATACACGTTGTCGGCCGGGGAGCACACGCTGGAGATCGCACGTCGTGATGATCATACGCTTCTCGATTGCATTCTGATAACCGATGAGCTGGATCTCGACCAAAAGTCGCTGCCGCATGTGATTCCCTGAACGGCTGTTGGGCCGTGAGAAAATCTGACAGGGGCCTATTCCGAACCAATCCGGAATGGCCCCTGTTTCCTTTGGCTTCGACACAGACCGTTGTAGCGATTGCTTCGGCTATTTCCGGCACTGTTTGCGGTATTCCCTGAGACTGGTCCCCGTCTGCTGCTTGAAATACCGGGCTATGTGTTTGTCGCTGGGGTGTCCCAGTTTCAGGGCAATCTCAGATATGGAAATATCTGTCTCACAGAGCAAGCGGATTATCTGTTGGGTGCGAGCGTGCTTGATCTCACTGTAGATGGACCGGTCGAGTGCTTTCTTAAAACGCAGTTCGAGATTACGACGCGACACGGCGACATAATCGACTACATCGTCAACCTGAATAGCTTTTTTGGAATGTTGCCGGATAAACCGGATGGCCTCGGCCACGGTTCTATCTTCCACTGCCAGAATGTCCGTCGATTGTCTTGCAACAACACACGTTGCTCGAACAAGAATATTCTGGCCCGTCATCTTCTGACCTGCCATAAGTTTGTCCAGAAGCTCGGCGGCCTCATAACCTGCCTTTTCCGTATTCAGGGCGATGCTTGACATGGGGGGGGCGGTCAGGTCACAGATCAGATCGTCGTTGTCAACCCCGATAACTGCCACTTGATCGGGCACCTGCAATCCGGCAACCTGGCAAGCTTCGATGATATAGCGGCCACATACGTCATTGCCTGCCATCAGGCCCACGGGCTTGGGCAGTGCCTTCAGCCGTTCAATCAGATTATGCTGTTCACCCTCGAACGAACGCCAACTTCCCAATCTTAATTCTGTGTGGAAAATGTGAGGCTCGAAACCGGCCTTCCCGATCCTTTTGGCAAAACTCTCACTCCGCTCTCGAGACCACGGCCTATTTTTTAAGCCGCAGTAGGTAAAGCAGCGGAATCCGCGATCCAGCAGATGCTCGGCGGCCATTCTCCCAACTGCGGCATTGTCTGCGATGATAGTGGGTAAGTGTGGGATTCGATTTCTGGCGACTCTGTAAACAATTGCGGGCAGGCCGGTTTCCAGGATTTCTTTGTTTTTTCTCACATCAGGTGCGATGATACCGTCGGCGCCGCATTCCTGAACCCATGACGAAATATCATGTTTTCCGCGAAGGGAAGCATGCGTGTAGAAAATCCATGGACCGTGAAGGCGAGCATACTTGGCAATTCCATGCAGGAGCCCCCGGACGTGAGCACGGGAGGTCGCAAGCAGCAATATGACTTTGCGAATCCTTGGCATATTGTGAACCCCTATACTATGATTGCTCTGAAAGCCAATTCAAAATCGCTAAAAACTTCATAGCCGTTTTGCTTACTTCAAGATTGTCACTGCAAATTATACGTTCGGAAGCAGATTAATGCAATTGGCAAGGAAACTATCACTGTGCCGCCCAAGTATCAAGAACGAAAGAAATAAAAAAACAGGTCAAAAACTACCAGAAAGTTTGAACTCTCAAGATGTACCCGATATTCTATCGGCAATAAAATGTAGCTGTGGAACTGAGCAGGTAAGATAGCTTAAACATAAAGGAAGGAAATGCCATGCAGTTAATTAAAAGAATTGTATTATGCTTTGCAGCAACATTTTGCCTGCCCGTAATTTTAATCGCCTATGAGCTGCCGACGGCGGCGCCCGAATCAGTCGGGCTCTCGGCTGAGAAGCTGAAGGATGCACGGGCGGCAATGCAGAAACTTGTTGACGAAAATCGCATCGCAGGCGGCGTGTTTGCAGTGGCCCGCCGGGGCAAGGTAGTGCAGTTCGAGACCTGCGGGATGATGGACATCGAAGCCGGCAAACCCATGAAGCGTGACACCATCTTCCGCTTCTATTCGATGAGCAAGCCGATAACAACCATCGCGGCGATGATGCTCTACGAACAGGGAAAGATCAAGCTGGATGATCCCGTATCGAAATACATACCGGAATTCAAAGGATTGAAAGTTGTTGCCGATCCGGATGCGGAGGTAATCAGGGAAGTGGCGGCAAAACGGGAAATGTCGGTGCGTGACCTGATGCGGCATACATCCGGCCTGACGTATGGGATTTTCGGCAATACCGCCGTCGATAAGCTTTACCGCAAGAGCATACAGTTAGGGGGCAGCAAAACCACGCTCAAGGACATGACGAAGAACCTGGCCTCAATCCCCCTGCTGTATCAACCGGGAACGAAATGGCACTACAGCGTCTCGACCGATGTGCTTGGACGCGTTGTCGAAGTGGCTTCCGGCCAAAGCCTGGATAAATTCTTCGCCGAGCACATTTTCGAGCCTTTGGAAATGGTGGATACGGCATTCTCTGTGCCGGAGGAGAAAATCCATCGCTTCGCGACAAACTACGGGCCGAATCCACAGGGCGGTCTGAGTCCGATCGATAAGCCGGAGACGACCCGATACGCCAAAATGCCGACATTCTTGTCCGGCGGCGGTGGACTGGTCTCTACGGCAAGCGATTACATGCATCTCTGCCTGATGCTCCTGAACAAGGGCGAGTTCGGAGGCCAGCGTCTGCTCAAGACCGAAACCGTTGAGATAATGACGAAGAATCAACTTCCCGAAATTGCTTACCCGATAGGAACCGGCGACCGGGCCGGCGTAGGATTCGGCCTGGGCTTTTCGGTACGAGTCGAAAATAATAACGGGGAATCTTCATCGCGGGTAGGCGAGTACGGCTGGGGCGGAATGGCGAGCACACACTTCTGGATATCGCCGAGCGACAGAATCGCCGTAGTAGCTCTCACACAGCACATACCATACTCGAACCGGGCCGAACGGGCCCTAAAGACGATTATCTATGAAGCCATCTCTGATAATGATTAGGAACCGCTGTCGTAGTGCGCCGAATACCGGATATACCGCACTTAATTGAAGACGATGTCTGCGTCCCAAAGCTCCGCAGTAATTCAGCCCAGCCGCTGTCCATAGTTTCTTTCAACTCAACCTACGCATTAACCGGATGAGCCAAACTTTGAAGATCCGCTCCTGTTGGATTCTGGAAAATTCGAAGTTCAAACTTAGGGATAACAGCCAGGATATGGTCGAAAATATCCGCCTGGATTGCTTCATAATTGGCCCAGACCTGATCATTGCTGAACACATAAATTTGGATTGGCAGGCCATTGGGCGTTGGTTCTAAATGCCGCACCAGGAAGGTCATCTCCTGGTGAATCTTCGGGTGGTTTCGAAGGTAAGCAACCACATAGGCCCGGAAGGTGCCGATATTAGTCAGGTGCCGGCCATTAACAAGTTCGAACTCATCCACCCCTGCAGCGAGGTTATGTCCTTTGATTTCTTCGGTTTTCCTTTCGATGTACTCGCTGATGTACTTAATCTTCTTAAACTTCCCAAGCATCTCCTCGGTACAAAACTTTACACTGCTCATATCAATGTAAATGGCCCGCTTGATTCGCCGACCTCCGGATTCGGACATGCCGCGCCAGTTTTTCATAGAATCGGAGATTAGAGCATAGGTTGGAATAGTGACAATGGTTTTGTCCCAGTTTTGCACCTTTACCGTAGTTAAGGCTACATCGATGACATCTCCATCGGCACCGTACTTGGGCATTTCGATCCAGTCGCCGATGTGAATCATCCTATTCGCTGAAAGTTGAATCCCGGCAACAAAGCCCAGGATTGAGTCTTTGAAGATCAACATAATGACTGCCATCATTGCGCCAAAACCGCCGAGTACGATAGTCGGGGAGTTTCCCGTAATCATGGTAAGAATGACGATGCCGGCAATTATAAACAGAATAATCTTGGCTCCCTGCACAAAGCCGCGAATGGGTCTTTTATGAGAGAATTCAAAGGTTCGATAGATCTGGACAACCGAATTGAGGAAGGAATCAAATACGAGCAAGCCGACAATCACCATGTAGATTTTGGCAGCGAGTTGTAATGTGGCTATGGCGGCAGAGGATCCCGATAAGACAAATGGCGCCATAATGTAAATTACCAGCGCAGGTGCAAAATAGGAGAACCGATTAAAGACTTTTCGCTCGAACAGGATATTGTCCCAAATCGTTTTGCTTCGTTCCACAAGCCTCTTGACTATTCGCAGCAAGATTCTTTTGGCAATTATGTAGGCTATGCAAGCCACACCGAGCATTGCAACAACGGCCAGCACCCTCGCGCAGAAGACTGCCGCTGCTTGTCCCAATCCCAGTCTGATCAACCAATTTATGATTACGTTCATACCGGTTCTCCTTTGCCCTTTGCCGGGGCGAGTTAGCCTTTATTAGATTTATACCCTATATGATACTATTACCTACAACGCCGGCATCGGACTTTATTCCAATTCGAATCCGCGAGTGCCCTCTGAATAAACCACCACCATCTCGGCGTCTTCGGTGCTAATACAGGAGGCATTGTGAAAGACACCCGGAGCGATGGTAAGAACATCCCCGGCCGACATCGTGATTGTCTTTTTGCCCAGACTGTGATTAATTTGACCCTTGAGCAGATAAAGTACCTCTTCGGCCTTTGGATGGCGGTGACGAGGATTGGTTTGGCCTGCTTTTATAGTCGCACATCCTACGGTAAGACCTTCGGCGTTGCCGATTGGTTTACTTGCCACCCAGCTCAATGTCCCCCAATCCTCGCTGATGACCTCATGTTGACCAGCCCTGCGCACGATATTCTGCAGCTCATCCGCTCCAGTCATATCCCCATGCATATCAAGAGCACTCGAATTGCCCTGCCGGCCTGAACAGCCCCCTACAGCCGTAAATATTAAAACGCTCAATAAAACCTTAAATAATTCTTTTCTCATTTTTCAAACTCCGGATTTTAACTGCTTTCTCCGTTTTCAAACTTAAATACTGATAAGCTCAGTTTATTAATGCTCTTTACTTACCGGATTCAATATACTCATTTTGTCGCTGACAGGCAAGCAGGTAGGATGGGCAAATTTTTGCCCATGCTGTCAATGAAGGGTGTGTTGAAACGCACGAATATTTGTAGGGTGGCGGCTTGCCCCACCAAGCGCGTTATATTAGCGTTATATTAGGGACGTTTACATATTTGTATTGGCTTCATTTTGTTTCATAGGCTTATTTGTTACTTTTGTAGTTTTTTTCTTTGGACGACCTATCGGCAAAGGACGCAACCTTCTGCCTAACTTGACCTCCAGTTTACTTATAAACTTATCTGTCCCTAACGGCCTGCCTGTTC
>JBARRE010000754.1:0-1671 GCA_049644065.1 Sedimentisphaerales bacterium
AGTCCACATTACCGCTGACGTAGCCTCGGAACTCATCGAAGCCCTGCTTTGCGGGATTGAATGGCACATTATAACCTAAATGCCACTTGCCGAAAATCCCCGTCGCGTAGCCGCGTGTTTTGAGAACTTCGGCAAACGTCGTTTCTTCTAGCGCCAATCCCGTTTGACGGGTCGGGCCTTTGGCATAGATAACGCCTTCGATGCCGGCACGCTGCTGGTAGCGTCCGGTCAGCAGGGCCGCCCGCGTCGGGCTGCACACCGGGCAGTTGGAATGATAATCCGTAAACTTCATGCCGCCCTCGGCCAGCGCATCGATATTGGGCGTGCTGATTTTTTTACTGCCGTAGCAGCTAATGTCACCATATCCCAGATCGTCGGCCATAATCAAAATGATATTAGGCCGGTCAGTATCCTTGGAGCTCCCGCTTGGATTGGCCATTGAGCCGCCGCCTTTTGTCAATACAGCCGTGACCGCCCCGCCGGCGATACACTTAATAAATTCCCGTCGATTCATAAATATACTCCTGTATTAATTAGACGGCCTTAGTTCTTCATACCCGGAGCCGGATTTGGTGTGAAAGTCAAGGTCTTCATCTTTCCATTATCTGCCCATTTTGCCAGTATGCTTCGTGCTGGAATTTCAAATTCCTTATACCGGCGCGATTCCTGAGCGAAATTTGCTACAATCTCCATCCGGTCGTCAAAAACGACACGCTGCAACATTCGGTCTGCGCTGAGCCAGTTGAAATCCGTCATCTGTGCGAAACCAACTTTTCTATGCAGCGGCGAGAAAAATTCATAATGCTTTTTCATAATCTCCCGGTGCTTATCGAACTCATCCAGGTTCATGTGATACAAAGGCGGCACCATGTACAGCAGCTCGGTCAGGGCGACCGTATCGAGAACGTTGCTGTATTTGAGGCTGCCGTTGGCCCATTGATGGGTCGTCACGACCGAATCGTGAAAGACGATCTCGTAAAGCGGCAGGCGAAACCGCGGATCGTAGTAAAAATACTGATACCGCTCTTTCATCGGGACCTGCTTGACGAATACCTTCGGGCCATCGGGAGGATAGTACTGCCCCAGGTAGTAATCCGAGTCCCTGTCTCTCAGATCAGGGTCGCCCCATCCGAATACCGGCCCGAACATCCCTTCTGCCACGTGGATCACACCCGCGGCGTACGAGCTGCCGCCCTCCGAGCCGACGACGAGCCCGAATGTATCGCGAATCCAGGCGAGCCGGTCAATGCGCGCCCATACATCGTCGGCCTGGCTCGTCCGATGCAGAGGCGAGTAATCGTCGTAAACTTCTCCGTAAGCGTCACAATCGACAAAATAATAGCTGTAAGGGACATTCTTCATATTTTCTCTAACGCGCTTTTCGACGTACGGCCTGGCGGCAATCGGACTGAGCTTGAAACCGGCCCCTTTGAATCCGCCTCGTTTTTTGCCGTCCCTGCGAACAATCGGGCCGGTCTCGAAGAGTTCCCGGTCAAATTGTGCCGTGGCCCACGTGCTGTCCGTACCGCGCGCCGATGGATCGTGAATGCTGTGGTAAGAATCATACGTCCCGAATAAATAGCCCATCTGGTTCGCCTGCTCCGCTACGGCGGGACGTTTTTCGATGCCTTCCCAGCCATCGAGACACAGCCTCATCCGGTCGAAACCGTT
>JBARRE010000755.1:0-5505 GCA_049644065.1 Sedimentisphaerales bacterium
AACCGAGGATGCGAAGGTCCTCCGCTGCCTTGCCCAAATCGACCTGAAGGCTAACAGGGACCGTCTTGTTTATTATGAGCCTTTCAGTGGTCGGATTGTGCATTTGCGATTTAATACAGACAAACGGAAGATTTTTATACAGAGCGAGCGTATAAATATAGCCGGATGGAAATTTGACTTCGATGGCTTGAGCGGCTCCGAGTGCATCCTGAATTCTTGCCGTGCGGGCCTTCGGGATGTCATCGCCGGCGGCTTCTCTAAAACGAGCTTCTTTGACAAACACTTTCTCACCCCGGCGGGCGGAAAATGTGCCGTCACTTACATTATAAGAAACGCAGAGAATACCATTGTCAATCGTAATGTTCTTTACGTCTTGAGACGTTGTGTGCCGATGTCTGACCGCCACGCATCCAGCCATACAGGTCAGCAATAAACATATTGTGGTCGCAAGTGAAGTTCTCATAGCTCTCCTTACCCATAGGTATATTCATTGATTCAACAAAATCAATAGTATACCTGTTTTACTCAGAGAGCAAAAGGCCGGATTTTTTTAGGATGCGTAGTTGTGCAGGCCGGGAAAGAGCCGGGAGAGATTCACCCAGAGCAGCGTTATGATGATAGCGGCCATGCCGGCAATCGCCCAGAGGCTGTTAATTCGCGGGTGCTTTTTGCCGAACATATAGCGGAAGTGGAAATACCCGAGGAAAACAAGCCACGACACCAGCGACCAAAGTTCTTTCGGGTCCCAGCCCCAGTAGTCGCCCCATGCGAGTTTGCCCCAATAGCTGCCGAGGATAAGGCCGAGCGTTAGTAAAGGAAAGCCGATGCAAATGATGCGATACGTTGACTCTTCGGGCGGCAGGAGATTTTCGCCTGGCTTGGTTTTCCTGCCGGCCAGTTGGCAAATCGCCTGGAAAGTGGCCTTTGCCATAAAGATGTATGAGAACATATAAACGGCAACGTGCGGTGTAAAGAGCCAGCTCTGCAGGGCGGGGGGGAGCTGTTGCGGCTCGGCGTTGAACACGAAGCCGGCGGGGAAAAGCACAATCACTCCGATGAGCATATCGGCGGCATAACCTCCCACACGCAGCACTCGCCGGCAAAACAGCGAAACCGGATAAATCATGCCGAGGCATAAGAATACTTCGAAAAGGTTCTGTAGAGGCACGTGCCGGACGTGGTACCAGCGGTAGCCGAATGAACAAACGGCTATCGCAAAACCGAGCAGGTATATGGCATGCCCGACTTTAGGCCGGCGAAGAACGGTTGTGACAAACGCCAGCAAATACGCGGCGATCGTCATATAAACCAGTAAACCCTGAATTGTGTATTTGATTTCCATTTATGTACTTTTTGCCTTAAACCTTGAAAAGATATGTCTTAGCCACAAATGCCAGATGACGCCTATGCAGAGCATCCAGTAGCCTGCATAAACTACGTACAGGCCCGTATCGGAAACGACCTGGAGAACGGTATACTGCCCGGCCTTGTCATCGTAAGAACTCTGGTAAAAATGGTAGCCGCCGAAGCGCAGCGGGTGGTTGACCTCGATGTCTTTTTCGGCGACGACTTTGTTGCCTTCGATGATCTGCAGCTCGCTTATGTAATCGCTGATGACTCTGTGATAGCTAAACGAGAATTTGCCTTGGTCGTGGCTGTGTCCGGGGAAGCGCTCGAAGACGTATTGAGTGGCCGCCTGACCGCCCGGTTCGGTAATCTGAACTTCGATAGCGGGATTCGAGCCCGGCGACGGATCGTCGAAGGGGACGCTCTTGCCCTCTTCCTTTCCTATCTTGAAATTTTCGTATGCTTTTACGATTTTTATAGTGGCGGCTTCATCGCCCAACGGAAATTCTTCGCCGACTTCGACGGGTATTTTCCACTGCCGACCCTCGCGTGTTTGGATCTGCAGATATACCGGCTGGTAATATTCTATTCGGAAGTCTTTCAGTTTCAGGGAGAAGGGTAGTTCTTTCTGCTCGCGGCTGCCGTCCAGTGCGACGTGATTGTCACTTCTGCCCTCGTAGATTATCATTCGGCCCGAGGGGATTTTGTCGATTCCGAAGAGCTTTTCCTGAAGGTTGTGTCCGGCGTGCGAGCCCCACATTCCACCGGCAAGAACCAGTACACAGCCGGCATGTATCAGCAGCAATCCAGGTACGCGAAGAAGCCGGCGAAAAGCTGCGATCCCGACGATCAACAGTGTTGCCAGTGCTGTCCAGTAAACCACCAGTGGAGGCTGATTGAAAAACTGTTGTGCCCGCTCGGCGCCGATAAACGCACCATAGATGGACAGGACAGTCAACACAATAATCAGCACCAAACCCACCCACATTATAGTGCGTCTATACTTATGCATCTGGTTCCCTTAATATCAATCGATTGACTTTATGAGGCCAATTATGCCCAAAAGAACATTCTTTTCAAGAACTTTTTATACGGCCTTCGATGCCTGATGGTTCAATTTTAACCAGTTTACGGTTGATATTTGCCATATAGGCACTTAAAATACATCAAAATCGAATAGTAAACGAAATGTTCCTTGCAAAGAACAAGCACAATTGAATCGGAGATTCTAATAATGGCAGGGCAAATGTCGAAAGGCCAATGCAATCTATGCGGCGGTACTTTCAGCAAGTCGGCGATGACTAAACACCTAAAATCGTGCAAACAGAAACAGGCTGATTCCGCGACGTCAACTCCCGACCAGGTTTCGCGGAAAGTGCAGATCTTCCATCTTGTGGTTGAAGGCCGCTACTCACCCGAATATTGGATGCATCTTGAAATTCCTGCTAATGCGAAGCTCGAAGTGCTGGACAGTTTTCTTAGACGAATCTGGCTGGAATGCTGTAGCCACATGAGCATGTTTAGCATTCAAGACAAAAGGTATTCCGTAGCACCAATGGCAGATTTTGATGATGAAAACATGAAGGCCGGATTAGATGCCGTTCTTAGTCCTGGGATGAAGTTCTATCATGAGTATGATTTTGGCTCTACAACTCATCTGACGCTGAAGGTGGTCTCACAGGAGCAAAAACAAATCAAGGGCAAGGATATCGCAGTTTTAGCCAGAAATGAGCCTCCTTCGTATTCCTGTATGTCTTGCGGTAAAACTGCCGCCCACATCTGCACTGAATGTATGTGGGAGGGCGAGGGCTGCCTGTGCGATGAATGTGTTGCCGAGCACGAGTGCGAAGAGGAGATGCTCCTGCCCATCGTCAACTCACCTCGCGTCGGAGTGTGTGGATACACAGGTGACTAAGAAATAATATTTAATTCCCAAATTTATTTGGGGGTGCCTTTAGAAAGATTTGCATGAAGTCTCTTACAGTTGCAACACGCGGCGGGGCGCTGGCCATCGCTCAAACCGAGTATGTCATCGCCACGCTGAAAAAATTCCATCCCGGCCTGGAAATCAGAATCAAGGAAATCACAACCACGGGCGACAAGGACAGGCGAACCGCCCTGTGGACTCTTAAAGAGACCGGCTTTTTCACCTCACAGGTAGAAGATGCCCTGACGGCTTACGAGGCCGACTTCGCCGTCCACAGTTTCAAGGATTTGCCCACCGCCCAGCGAGAAGAGCTGGGCATTGGGGCGGTGTTCGATAGAAATTTTGTCGAGGATTGCCTGGTGGCAAAAGAGCCCGTCGATTCTATCGATCAATTGCCAAAAGATGCTAAAATGGGTACCTCCAGCCTAAGGCGTGCCGCACAAATCAAACACCTCCGGCCCGATCTTG
The DNA here is from genome assembly GCA_049644065.1 of Sedimentisphaerales bacterium. GTDB lineage: Bacteria > Planctomycetota > Phycisphaerae > Sedimentisphaerales > Anaerobacaceae > JAFGPJ01. Next base: position 3,743 of record JBARRE010000755.1, read on the forward strand.
TTCCAACACCGATTCGGGGCAACGTGCACACGAGATTGCAAAAGCTCGATACCGATGAATTCGATGCGATCCTGCTGGCGCGGGCAGGGCTGGAACGGCTCGGTCTGGCCGACAAAATCTCCTTCGTTTTCGACCCGGCGGTATTTATCCCCGCTCCGGCACAGGGCGCGCTGGGTATTCAGACCAGGGCCGATGATGACGAGACGAATGAAATCATCGCCGCCATCAACGATGAAAACGCCAGAACAACAACCGCCGCCGAGCGAAAAATCCTGACCACAATGCAGTGCGGCTGTCATGCCCCCGTCGGAGCTTATGCCGAAATCAACGGCGGCGACGTCCATATCCGCGCTTTTATCTCCGAGGTGGATGGCACAAACTTCATCGGTCGAGAACTTGCCGGCCCGGCGGAAGATGCCGAAAAAATCGCCGAAAAAATCGCTAACGAACTCTTAAAAGCCGGCGGCAAAGAAATCCTCGAATCGCTTGAAAAGTAATCCTTAAAGTACCGTTTCTAAAAAGTAATTGTCACATTTTGTCATTCCTTCGCTCGGCTCAGGGATATGCCTGCGTTTAACGCCACATTTGTCATTCTGAGCGTAACGCAGTGAAGCGAAGAATCTAAACGCTGAAGGAGTATAACAAACCGATGCGTTGCTATAACATCGCAGAGGTTGAGATCCTTCGTTTCACTCAGGATGACAGGGGATGGGTGGCAGCCTCAAGCTTGGACCACTGCACGGCGGGGTTCAAGCTCGGGGATGGTCGCGAATGACGGAAGCCGGCTAAACACGTACCCCGCGAAAGCGGGAATCCAATGTTTCGCTTCTGGATTCCGGCTCAAGGCCGGATTGACACTATTTATTACGGGGCCGTTCGACTTTTTTCTATCGTAACGGGTCCGAGCAGGCCCGACTCCAGTAGCTTCCATTCGGGGCGGATTGTGATATTTGTTTTCGTGTATCGCCTGCTTTCCGGCAGGTCACGATCCCCGACGAGTCGGTTTCGCCAGGAATTTATCACATCCACTTCCAATAGATTCCGGCCCGGCTTCAATACATCTGAAATATCCGCCCTGAACGGCATGGTCCAAAGTATTCCTAAATCCTGCCCGTTCAGTCTCACCCGGGCAATGCCGACATCCTCCGCCTTCCCCAGGTCGAGCCAATATTACTTGCGGCGGTCAAATTTTTCCTCGAAAGCAAAACTCGTGCTGTAAGTCGCTTTGCCCGAGTAGAATTTTATGCCCGGCTCAGGATGCTGCGTCCAGCTTGTCAGTTTATCAAATGTCACTTTATCCGGCCCGCCCCACTTCGGATCGAATCGAACCTGCCAGGGGCCGGGGATTGTCATGACCGGTACGTAATCGGTGTAATTGGCAATGTTTTTAGTAGGAGATGGTTTTGGCTCTTCGTTCGTGAAAACTATGAAAACAGAGCCGTAAGGACCGAACCGCAGCGGTATCCCGGTTTGCCCATTTGAATCGGTAAAAGCAACTTGTCGCCGGGTCTGCCCTGTCACCGGATCCCAGAGTTCGGGCGTTTTGCCCGCAACACGAAATCGACACAGGACATCTTCGGTCTGTTCCGTCTGATTACAGACGAAATAGACATCCATCTCATCAATCCGATAATGGATATAGTCTAACACACCCTCTTTTGAAGCTTCAATTTCGAAGTCGGGACTTATGCCGTCCTCGACAAGAACCTGGCGGGCGGTTTTGCCCCAGATCAAACGGCCTTTGCCGATTTGTTTTTGGCCGG
>JBARRE010000756.1:0-9254 GCA_049644065.1 Sedimentisphaerales bacterium
CGTGATGGGAACGATACTTCAAGATATCCGGTATGGCATCCGCATGCTGGTCAAGAAATCCGGTTTTACGGCGATTGCCCTGGTGATGCTAGCGGTTGGGATCGGGGCCAATACAATCATGTTCAGCTTCTCTGATGTGCTGCTACTGCAACAGCCCAGACATGTGAAGAACCCCGAGCAGTTGGCGTATTGCACGATTCAACCCGCTACTTCTGGCCCGGTTGGTTATTCCGAGTACCTCACCATCCGTGACAGCGGTTTGGCCTTCAGCGATCTCATGGCCCAGAGTCATGCCATCATGGGAGACGGGACCCTGGTTCATGGTGATTCGGCCTGGCAGATAAGGGCGACATATATTTCGACGAACTATTTTTCTTTTCTGGGAGTCGCGCCGGTCCTGGGACGGGGCTTCCTGCCCGAGGAAGAGCGGCTCGGTGGCGCTTTTGTCGTCGTTCTGAGCCATCGCCTCTGGCAGCGGCTGGGTGGCAATCCGAAGCTCGTCGGCGATTTTGTGAGCGTCAACGGCACCGTTTGTCAGGTCGTCGGTGTGGCCCCGAAGGATTTCACCGGCGTTTCGTTCGTTGGCCCCGACCTGTGGTTGCCGCTGGGGAACTATCGGAAGGTGTCTACAACGTACCGGGGACGAACTCCGCGCGCCGACGCCCGAGCGGACTGGGGCTATCCTGTCATGCTCAATATCATTGGACGACTCAAGCCGGGCGTGAACATGCGGATCGCCCAGGCGCAGTTGCAGCCCTTGATCTCGCGCTTCCGAGCAGAGGATCCAACGAGATGGCGAGACGGTGCCTCCTTTTCTCTTCGCCCGCCGGGCCGGCTCCAGGCAGACATGGATAATGAAGTGGCACGTAGGGAATTCACCATATTCAGTTTGGTCCTCATGGCCGTCTCAACGATCATCCTGGTGATCGCCTGCCTGAATCTGGCGAACATGCTGATAGTGCAAGGGGCCTCGCGCCACCGCGAGATCGCCGTCCGATTGGCCATCGGCGGGGGCCGCCTGCGGATCATCCGGCAGTTACTCGTCGAGTCCGGGCTGCTGGCGCTGCTGGGAGGGGTTCTCGGTGTTCTGCTGGCTGTCTGCGGCATGCGGATTCTCAACGCATGGTTTGCCACAGCCGCTCAGGAAATGGTGCGAGCCCTCCAAGTCGGTTTGAACGTTCGCATCCTGATGGCCACGCTGGGTTTCTGCCTGATCGCCACACTCCTGTTCGGTTTAAGACCCGCTCTGAGGCTGTCCAAGCGTGACATTGCCGGTGAGATGAAGGCCTCCGGCGGCAGCGTGCTGGGGTCCGTCCGTCGAAGGCGAGGCGGTCTCTCGGTGGCGGGTCAGATCGCGCTGGCGGTGGCCTTGGTGCTCAGTGCGTCGCTACTGGTGCGGAGTGCCCTGGAGACAGCGCGGCCAGACCCACGATTTTACCTGGAGGACAAGCTGGTCGTCCAGATCGATCCGGAGTCGGCCGAGTATGACAAGGTCCGGAGCACCCAGGCGTGCGAGGCCCTGGCGGACCATCTGGCGTCCCTGCCGGAGGTGAAGGCGCTGGGGACAGCGCCCGAACTGTTCTACGGGGGCGGGGGGTGGCTGTCGATTCGCGAATACCTGTCGGGAGCGGAAGAGGATGGGCCAGGGGGGCCTCGCGCACGGTATGGCACCACGATCGTCGCAGGCCGGGATTATTTCGCAGCGATGGAGATCCCGCTGTTGCGGGGGCGGCTCTTCAATCGGCTGGACAGTATTCCGGATGGAGAGAAGGTCGCGATCATCGACGAGAGCCTGGCCCGCCACCTCCGCCCGGACGGCAATGCTCTGGGCTGTTTCATTCAAAGGGGCGTGCCTGAATTTGGCGAGTGGTTTCCCGACGTCCACCGGGTGGTCGGGATCGTCGCCAGCATGCCGGGCGTACGGGAGCAGGAGGCCCGTCCCCAGATGTATACGCCCACCGGACCGGATCAGTTGTCTCCTTACTTCTACCTGCATGTCGGGGATCGCAGAGCCGTCGAGATTCTGCGGTCGCGGATTGCCGAGGAGATCCGCCGGGTTGATCCGCGCATCCCGGTTCTGTCGGTGAAGACTCTGGCTGAAATACGCAATGACGATAACTATGTATGGGCGGCAAGATTCCTTGCCCGCCTGGCACTGGCGGCCGCGGGGATGGCTTTGTTTTTGGCGGCGCTGGGCATCTACGCGATCAAGGGCTACATGGTCGCCTCGCGCACGTCGGAGATCGGTATCCGCAAGGCCATGGGGGCGACGCACGGGAGCATCATGGGCATGATCCTGCACGAGGGACTTCTGCTGACGATAGTGGGATTGATGGTCGGGATAGGGCTGGGATTGGGTGTGGCCATGGTATCGGGCAGCATGCTCTACGGCATCAGCCCGGTCGATCCGGTCAGTATCGTTGTGACTGTGGCCCTGCTCGGGGCCGCCTCGCTGCTGGCCGGCTACATCCCCGCCCGCCGGGCGGCGAAAATCGATCCGATGGAAGCATTGAGGTATGAGTGAGTTTATTATGAAAACATACGAAACAAAAAAACAGTTGTCTGATCGGTTGTCAGGATCGTGTTTGACAGGCCGAACGACAATCGTAGTCTTCACTACACTATTGATTTGTGCAGGTTGTGATACATGGCGGCTTGAGGAATCTATCTCAAGTGAGAATCTAAAAACAGGACTTGATAAGATTGAAACGGTCCAGCTTGCAGAACATTCGACCTCTCCTCCGGTGACTATAGAACAGGCCACCGAACAAATCGCTCAACAGGTCACAGAACCCAATGAGCCGCGCAGGACGCTGACATTGTCAATTGAGCAGGTCCGTGCGGCTGCCCTGGTGAATAACCTGGACCTGAAGGTCGAGCTTGTCAGTCCGTCAATCGCACAACGGATAATCGATGAGGAACAGGCAAAGTTTGAATCCACAATCTTTGGCTCCACAAATTATCAGCGGAACGAGGCGCTGGGTACGGGTGCAATATCAAAAGCACAGACCAGCGAATTGGGAATTGAAAAGCCCCTGCCAACTGGCGGAGAGATTCAAATAGGTTTGCCATTTAGTGACGACTATTCCTCCGGGGGGCTTGCTGATGCGGCTGCCAGTGTCTCTTATATCCAATCGTTATTGAACGGGGCAGGTACACGTATCAATACACAGTCGATTCGCATCGCCCGTCATCAATGGAATATCACCAGTGCCCGGACCAAGCTGGTTGCCATTCGCCTGCTGGCAAATGCGGACATTGGGTATTGGCGTTTGTATGCCGCTCGTAAAGAGCTTGAAGTACGCCGGGAACAGTATAAGCTGGCTCAGGATCAACTCAGCCACGCAAGAAAGAAGGTTGCCGCGGGATCGTCGCCAAAAATCGAAATTGTGCGGGCCGAAGCGGGCCTGGCCAGCCGCCTTGCGGCCGTCATTAACGCTGAAACCACCGTCCAGAACCGACAAAGGGACATCTTGAGCATCATGAACCAGGAGGACACGCCGCTGGAGGCCGTCGTTGATATTGTGACACAAACCGATTCTAATCCATTGGGTCTGGAACTGGATGATAAACAACTTGCCGAACAGGCTCTTGCCAATCGAATGGAAATGATGGAATTAGAGCAGCGTTTGACCATCGATGACCTCAATATCGAGCTGGCTCGCAATGCACTTTTGCCGAACCTTACGTTAAGCTACACATATACAACAAGAGCACAGGACGGCACCTTGCCTGGCACATTTGAGGACCTCCAAGGAAATTCATTCGATGGCCATTCTGTCGGGATTTCTGCCGCCATACCTTTGGGTAACCGCGCAGCCAAAGCGCGTCTGCAGCGATCGAAGCTCGAAAAAATACAGGATATGTCCGCACGTGACAGATATCAGCAGATTATCCGGCAGGAGGTTTATGAGGCCGTCAACGAATTACAAGGAAGCTGGCGCAGGATTCTTGCCGCCGAGCAGGGCGTTACGGCCGCTTACAGGGATTACAGGGTCGAACAATCGCAGTTCCAGCTTGGCATCAGCACAAGTACGAATGTTTTATACTCTGCAACAGGCCTTGCCGACGCGCAGCTACGAAGGATTTACGCTTTTGCCGATTACGAAATCGCCCAGATAAACCTGGCCCGCGCCACCGGAACTCTTTTAGGTCATGGACAGATCCTCATAGCCTCTGTGGATATCAATGCAAGGAATCCTTGAACCGATTATTCACCGCTGACATCAACCTGGCCATGAGTCTCTACACGCAAACGCTGAGAGGACAGGAAACCGACGCGGTCAACAGCCTTCCCGACTTTTCCAGACCGAGCAGTCAGAGCCAGAAGAAGACCGGGACCGACGATGTGAATGTCACCGATTCTGTCTTGGCGTCCTGCTTGGCGCTTTCGTGCGCCGGACAACGCCCGACTATGCCTTTAGGTGAAAAGGCAAACGCCACTCACGGTATCGCAAGCGGCGTTTTTGAACGCGCCCGGCAGGACTCGAACCTGCAACCTTCGGATTCGAAGTCCGCGACTCTATCCAATTGAGCTACGGGCGCAAAATCCATAAGTGCTTGAAATATAATAACTTTTCATACTGTCTGTCAACACTTTCGAGGAGCAATTTGGTCAAAATCAATTTTAAGGCATCATTTTGGCGTCAGTCTGCCTGATTATGCACCGAAATTTCTGCCGAAAGACTTGCGTTTCAGGACGATCCGCCTACAATAGGGGGATGTGTGAATTCATCTTTTTTAGAAAGGAGCATGGGAAAATGTTGAAGAACCTGCTATTGATTATTCTGGTGCTGTCGCTGATTACGACCTGTGCGATGGCCGGTGAGTGGATGGATTTGTTCGATGGTAAGACGCTGAATGGCTGGAGCGTTCATAGCGGCTCTGCGAAGTATCGTGTAGAGGACGGGGCGATAGTGGGCACGGCAGTAAAGGGCAGCCCCAACACGTTTCTTTGTACGAACAAAGAGTACGGAGATTTCATCCTGGAGTTTGAGGTCAAATGCGATCCCAGATTGAATTCCGGGGTCCAGATTCGCAGTCAGATCGCCAAAGATCCGATGTTTTTCGTCTTTCGGAGGCCCGATGGCCGGCCCCGGCAGCGTGTAATTCCGCCGGACCGTGTCTACGGCTACCAGGTGGAAATCGCCAGCGCGGAAACCGGTACCTCCGGCGGGATTTATGACGAGGCTCGCCGCGGTTTTTTCCTCGCTGATGTGAGCGAAGATCCGGCCGCCGGCAAGGCCTTCAAGGACGACCAATGGAACAAGTACCGAATCGAGTGTAAAGGCAGTTCCATCAAAACGTCGGTCAACGGCGTTCCCTGTGCCAATCTGAGGGATTCGATGGACGCCAAAGGGATCATCGGCCTTCAGGTCCACGGGCTCGGCAGGAACTTTTTTCCTTACCAGGTCCGCTGGCGGAATCTCCGTATCCGTGATCTGGACGGCGCCGAGCTCGGAAAGCTCAAGGTCGTGGTCGTTACCGGCGGGCACAGTTTCGAGCGCGAGCCGTTCTTCAAAATGATGGATTCGATCGAGGGAATTACCTATAACGAGGCGATTCAAAAAGACCACAGCGAGCTGTTCGAGGACATCAGCGGCTGGGATTATGATGTGATTGTGTTCTATAGTATGACCCAGCAGATTTCGGAAAAGCGGCAGAAGAATTTTCTCAAGCTGCTGGATCAGGGCGTGGGAGTTGTCGCGCTGCACCATACGATGGGATCGTTTCAGGAGTGGCCCGAGTTCAGGAAGATAATCGGCGCCAAGTACTATATCAAGGATACCATGGAGGATGGCGTGCTTTGTAAGGGCAGTTCTTTCAAACATGATGTTGATATGGCGATCAGCGTTGTGGACAAGCAGCATCCGATTACCGAGGGTATGAGCGATTTTCCGATTCATGACGAAGGCTACAAAAACTGCTGGTTTGACCAGGACAACCATGTTCTCTTGACAACCGATCACGCCGCCAGCGATAAAACCGTCGGCTGGACAAGAAGATACGGCAAAGCAAAAGTCTGCACGATCCAACTGGGACACGACTCAAAAGCATACGAGAATCGCAACTACCCCTTGCTGATAAATCGCGCCATTCTCTGGACAGCCAATCGCTTGTAAAGATCGACAGGTAAGCCGGAGCGAATTTTGCCCGGGCTTTCGCCGGTGCCGGGTGACATTCGAACCAGGGCCCCGGCGCCTTCGGCGTTTATTCGACCGCTGGCTGCCAGAGGTATAGAAATTGGGCCCCGCCTGCATTCAGCCAATCGGGCAGTTCGAGATTGACCAGCGGGCCGAGGCCGTCTGCACTGGCCGTCGCCAGGCCGTAGGCGTTTGGCTTATAGTTTGACGGCCGGTGATAAATGACGACCGAGGTTTTCTTTATGCCCGCAATTTCCCTGGCCCATTTGATTCCGTCGTCCAGATAGCCGACTTTGTCGATAAGCCCTTGCTGCAGTGCCTGTTGAGCTGTGAAAACCCGTCCATCTGCCAGCTCGGCCAGCTTCTTTTCGTCGATTGTTTTACGGCCCTTCCGCACGACCTCGAAGAACTGTTCGGAGAACTGCTTGATTATTCCCTGAAGTACCTTGTGCTCTTCGTCGCTCAAATCGTGCAGTGGTGACGCCATATCTTTAAGCTCGCCGCTCTTGATGGTGACGGCTTTGACGCCGATTTTCTCCATGGTTCCCGCCACGCTGAACGTCTGGAAGACCGTGCCGATATTGCCGACTACGCCGCTCGGTTGGGTAATGATCCCGTCGCAGCCGCAGGCAACGTAATACGCGCCGCTGCAGCCAATACCCAGCACGCAGGCTATAACAGGCTTTCCCGTTTGCCGTCTGAACTGCCGCAGGTGATGGTACATAATGTCACTGGCAGCGACTGTCCCGCCCGGAGAGTTCAGGCGAAGGACCACTGCTTTGACGGACCGGTCTGCGGCGGCCTTGTCGAGTTTCTCGATGAACAGGCTCACCGGATTCTCGCCCGATTGCATCCAGCCGCCCCTGCGCCTGTTGGCAAGCAATCCGTCAACATCGATGATTGCGATCTTATCAGAGACAAATAATCCGGCATCCCTTTGTATCCGGCTCTCTACGAGCTGCCGGTTCGTGGGCACCATCTCTATTTGAAACGCAGTCTGCCCGCAGCCGGCCAATATGGTCGGTAATATTAATAATCCCAAATACAACCAGTTATGTCTTCTAAACATTTTCTGTTCTCCCATGATAAATTTCAGTTTTTTCATGCCGGGACAAACCTTATACAACCGGCTTTGCCCCCTTAAGCAATTCTCCGATATCCTTAATACCTACGCCGGGCCCCCTGGGAACGGTAATCGAGCCGTTCCTGATTTCCAATGGCGGGTCGAACCAGTTACTGTATCTCTCGGTTCCCTTCTTGTATTCCTGGTATGCGCCAATGTCCGGCGTGAAAGAAGCGAAATGCAGCATGTAAACGAAGCCGAAGCCGCCCGAAATATGAACGGTTGTCGGCATCCCCGCCAGTGCCGCCATCCGTGCGACTCGCGCCGAACGAATCAGCCCGCCGTAATACTGCAGGTCCGGCTGGACGATATCAACGCCGCGATTGTAAATCGCCCAGCGAAATCGGCGCTGACTGTATTCCTGCTCGCCGCCGGCAACTGGGATTGTTAAAACATCCGCGACCTTTTTCGTGTCTTCGAAGTGGTCGAAGGGGCAGGGCTCTTCGAAATAGACCGCACAGATGTCTTCCAGCATCCTTCCGACTTCGATGGCCTTGGGCGGATCATACGAGCTGTTGGCGTCGGCGTGGATGTCGATATCGTCACCCAGCCTCTTGCGAGACAGGGGAATGAGTTTCTCGGTCCTGCCGGGCATGGCATCGGCGTTCCTGCTCATTCGTCCGCCGAGTCTGAACTTGACGGCTTTGGCGCCCGTCTCGGCGACCAGGCCAGCGAGATATTCTACTTCTTCTTCCGGCGTCGAATCCCGGCGTCCGCTTGCTATGTAGAAGTCCACTTCATCCCGGACAACGCCGCCGAGGAGCTGCCCGAATGATTTGCCCGTTACTCTGCCTATCATGTCCAGCAGGGCAAACTCGACCCAGGCTACAGGACACCACAACGCCAGGCCCTGGAGTTTGTAGTTGCTGCTATACCTGTACACGTCGAACAAGTGCGATTCCAGGTCTCGGGCGTCTTTACCGATAAAGTAGGGAATCACCAGCTTGTTCAGTATCGGCTGCAAAACATCCGGCCTGGAATTCGCTATGGCAACGCCTTCGGCGCCGTCTTTCGATCTGACTCGCAGAATATACTCCCTATCTTTTTTCAGTAGTTCGATCGACTCTATCACCAGCGGCGAATCGAGGCCATCCAACTGCAGAACGGGCGCTTCGGCGGCCTTTTCCAGCTCTTTTATCGAAACCTGTCGGGTTTTGGAAATAGCTTGCGGTTTGCCTATTGTGGCTTTGCAGCCCGGCAGAATCGACACTAAACCTGCCCCGGCTGTCAGTTCAATGAAATTGCGACGATTCAAATGCATAGTTGATCTCCATTTCGTACGATATTTGTTTTCCTTGATTATAAGCCTGTTTCATGCCCGGCTTCAACTGATTTCGACCGGCGGCAGGGCGAAAATTGGCTTTGTTTTTTCAAACTTACCTTGGGTGGCAGCCCCATCCCGATTGTCGTGCATCGGGATGGGGATGGCTTGAGCAGGTTCTGCCTCTCAAGCAAATTGGCTTTGTTTTTCACGGCCAGAAAACGCTCAAAACAGCCAAAATCCCCATAAATCGTTACTATTACTGAATTAATGCTATTTTGCCTATTTTAACATTGGCTTTGTTTTTTCAAATGCCCTTTCGCAATACGCATCACACAGTACTCAATACGAAATAAATTGGTTTTGTTTTTTCAAATCGTTCTTCAACCCCCAGAAGATCTGGGGGCTAACTAAAATTGGCTTTGAATTGGGTTTGTTTTTTCGTGCTCAAGCCGCTGTTATTTCTTTGTAATCCCCTTTCATTTAGACATTTACATTCATTTGGCCTTTTGAAAATTGGCTTTGTTTTTTCAAATTGGATTCTGTTAGACATGGATTTTCACTGATTAACAGTATTGTTTGGACCACAAAGGCACAGAGGCCTTGGCGCGGCCTCGGGCTTCGCCCTTTGGCCGCAACCAAAAGATTATAAATCAGCTCTTGCGGATCCGGCGAATTGTTTTTCGCCTTCGCCTTTCTTTTCGTCGCCTCAGTTTCTTGCGAAGGC
>JBARRE010000757.1:0-4268 GCA_049644065.1 Sedimentisphaerales bacterium
TTTGGCCTGAGCGGCGGCTTGAGCTTTGGCCTTTTTGTCGGCTTTGGCTTTTGTCTTGGCCTTTCTCTTATTGACACATGGAACCAAAGGATGGTGGGGCCAGTGTTTTTCTCCACAAATGCTGCACGTCGGTACGAATTTCTCATCCGTGGAGCCGGCCTGGTTTTGATTTGTTACAGAGCCCGGTTGCCCTGTTTGCTGTATTTTCTTGTCATTAATACCCATAGGCACCCATCCGGTACTGTTACTCGCACTTTATGGCCCAGCGGTAGCCGGGTAATGAAGTAATGACCCTACTCCAGAATACCAGACTAACAACCCAGTCTGGATTTATCAAGCGCATAAACTCCGAAAAAATTAAAGTCATAATATATAATTAATAAAGTAACTTGTGAAAGTGTTTTTTTTCCAAATTTTCGGAGTCTGGATTCCGCTTCGTTTTCGAGTATTCATCAGCTTTTTGCAAAGTTTCGCTATAAGTCTGCACTTCATATGCTCTCTTGACATCGTTGGCGGAATCCTTTAAATTAATTCATCTTACAACTTAAGAAAAGACATACAGAACATGAATGCCGGATAATACCGATAAGGAGGCGATGAAGATGGGGTCGAATCACCCTCAAACCGAAGAATTATTCAATCTTGAGAAGTCCATCAAGATTCTTGAAACTTCATTCAGCGAGGTCTGCCGGGTGCTCGGCCTCGACGAAACCGAACCAAATAAATTCCTGGAAGTAGAGAATTGCATTTTCTTTTTTGATCCCGCAAAAGAACATGTATTCAGCAGTGCGGTAATTATGGGCAGCGTATATGGCTTTTACGGCATCCAAATCGGGGCGAACTGGCTTGATACGGCCGGAAAACTCGAATCACAGGGATTTAAGCAGGCAAGCGACCTCGAACGCTTCACGAAGCCGGGGCCGGATTTCAGCATCAGCGTTTACCTGTACCCCGACGACAATCCCGATGCTTCGGCCTCGAAGGTCAAAGACTATTCCGTCTGTGCGCGGTACGGACAGGCCCTTTAGGAAACGCAGAGCAAAATCTTCCGTATCCGGCCTTCCGGCACGTATGGATTAGTGCGTACACACAGCACATGCGGCTTCTAAGCTCTTGGAGATTGAGCGTTAATGCTCCGGAATCAGATGGGGCCTACACCGAGTCAATCGATATAGACCCCAAACTAATTCTATTCTGCCCATCAACCAAGCGATTTATTGCTGTTTAAATCAGCTTAAAAATGTCCAACCTGTTCGATCGGCAGAAATTCCTCGAACAACTCCTCGGCAAGAGCGATATTCATCCTGAAAACATCAGTACACCATGAGACTACGGGCTTCAACGTCATTGTCATCCGGTTTGTACTCGCGTGAAGAGTGACTCACATCAATTACCTCCGAGGTATATTCTCCATCCTGACGCGAGTTGACATAAAAGATCACTGTCCCGTTTAGCGTGCAGGAGTACCACTTGTGAACCCAAATGGACTCGGTATGTCAATGTGATTCTTTGATAAATTCATATTCACGCTGCATGGCTTTGATTAGATCTTTGGTTGCTGCGATGTAGGTCTTCGTCATAAGTGGCATGGTCTTTCAAGATTCGAAGTATGATTCGGAGCCAACGTTTAGCCAGGCATCGTAGCGCCGCGTGGTGCGTGGCTCCTTCATCGCGTTTGCGTCGGTAGAATTGTTCAGCCCAGCCACCGTCGGCTGAAAGTCTTAATCCATAGAATCATCCCCACTACCGGCACCAGGCCGAACGTGAACACCACCCCGTATAGCGCCTGCGTACCCGTTCCTGCGTTGGCGTTCAGGTACGCCATGATCGACGCTACGAACGCGTTGCCCAGCCAGTGCATGATCATCCCCGGCAGTAGGCTCCCCGTCTTCACGAACAGGTAGCCGTACGCCACCCCCGTCAGGAAGCCCCCCCCCGTCTGGCCCAGTACCCACGTCGGGTCCTGGCCACCTGCCATGTTCAGCAGGTGCATCGCCCCGAATGCAGCCGCGGGAATCGCCACCGACGCGTTCCGCCCGTAGCGGCTCATGAACAGCGTTACCAGCACCCCCCTGAACGCCAGCTCCTCCAGTGCCGACGGCAGCGACACCAGCAGCTCCGGCGAACGCGGCGGCAGTGCGCCACCCAGGTTCCACACGCTCCCCAGGAACGCCAGCGTAACCTCCTTCCCCTCCGTCAGGCGGAACACCACTACCCCCAGACCCTGGCACAGCGCCAGTATCACCCAGCACGACAGACCCAGTACCACCAGCGGCACCAGCGGCCTGAGTCGGCTGAATCCCGTGTCGGCTAGGTACGCCACCAGACCCCTTCGCCCCTTCGGCAATCCCAGCACCAGCGGTGTCAGTACAAACAGCATCACTATGTGGGCTACGGTTTGATGCATCGCCCCCCCCGGCCTGAGTCCTGCTGCGGCAAACGCCGTCCCCACCAACCCCAGCACCAGCACGTTCACCACTATGAAGATCGCCAGCGCCGCCCACGGATGATCCGCCAGCCGGTACCTCACCCTGCCTGCTCCGTCATTCATCTCAGTCATTTTTTGTTCTCCATACTGGCGTTGGTGCATGAATCAAACATAGAATGCAATGCGCTCACTGACAACAAATTCAACGAATTTGACACGATATCCATGAAAAAGGCTTCAGTTCTTTGTTTTATAACTTCATCTCCAGTTTATCCAAGGCATAAAGTGTGTTACTCCCGCACAAACCCGCCTTTATTTGAAAATAATTATATACACCTAAAGATTGTTAAGTCAAGATAAATACCCAGGAATCAAGATTATTTCGCAGTAACAGCAATTACGCCTTAACAATCAGGTTTTCTTCCCATAACCGGACCAATACAAGCAGCATTAGAGAAACGGGAAACACGTTATGCAGAATTAAATAATGTAACATCCAGCATCTATGTTAATTTCCAATTCCTGACAGGCCGGATCCAATTGCTAAAAATTTACAGAAGAGGTTTCGTCAGCCAATTGTTATTGTACTGATGTGCCGCTTTTAGCGAAGATCCATGTATTCACCGGGCATAATCAGCCTTAAATCCTCCATGTACCCGCCAGCCGGGATTTGCTGCGTTTGCTTGCGATTCGTAAGCCCCGACATCAAAAGGCGGCTTCCTTGAGATATGGTTGAAATCCCGCCCGATGGCAAAATCAGAATCAGCGTGATCGATGAGCACCGAGCCGGGCCCGGGCCAATAGTCATGTTCGGCGGGATCTGTAAAAGCCGCATCAATCGTTCCGCCGTCGCAAAACGCAGCGCCGTCGAGTGTCGCTCCGACCAGTCCGCCGGCAACATAGTTGGAACTGAAAGTGCCGCCGCCGATTCCGGCCGCGTCGATGGCAGTCGAGCCGGGACAGTAAACGGCGTTATTGGCGAAAATCATTTGTTCCGCTTTTTCCCAGCGAAACAGGACACCTCTGGGGTGATTAACTATCGTATTGTTGATGATCTGAACGTTCCGCACGTGCGGGACGGCGGCGTGCGGAGCTGCCGTGATGCCGGTTGCCAAGCAGTCGAAAATGATGTTATTTCTGATAACCGCGTCGGAAACCACCTGTATGCCCTCACCGGCGTTCCAGATGACGTTGCCCTCGACGATGTTTATGCCTTTGCCGCCGCCGTATACGAAAATGCCGGGATATTTCGTGCCGATATTCGTGTCGTGGATAACGTTATCACGGACGATGTTCCCGTACGAGCCGAATTTGATTTCGATGCCGTCGTTGCCTCCGATGCTGGTGCCGCGAGTGTGGTGAATGTAGTTGCCCTCAACGAGAGTGTTAGTAGTGACACACGAGCCGTCATGACCGCCGATATACATCCCTTCACCTTCGGTCGAGCCGCGTTTGCTCAAGCCGGTATGGTGAATGTGATTTCTTCGAATAATAAAAGCATCGCAGTCCCCGCTGTTCATTGTCAGGGCGTTGTTGAGGGTGTGGCTGATTTGGCAATCTTCGAATGTGATGTGGTTACCCCGGATAAAGCGCACGCCCGAGCTGCCGCCTTCTAAGCGGATTGCTCGAATGGTCAGGTACTCGCAATCGACAAACTCGATATTATTGTATCGGGCTGTGGCGTTTTCCGGATGTGTGAGCAGCGGTTCCTGGCCTTTGGCGGCGCGAATCGTGATGGGTTTGTCGGCGGTGCCTTTGGCGGTGACGGTGCGGCGGGCGGTTTGTGAATATGTCCCGCCGTAGAGGATAAGCTCGTCGCCCGGCTTTAGAGAATTGGCGA
>JBARRE010000758.1:0-3089 GCA_049644065.1 Sedimentisphaerales bacterium
TGCTCGCCGGTCGGCTTGCAGCGTCGAGGATACCAGCCGTTGGATGTGGTTTTTATATTAGCGTCGATCCACGCTGCACACTTCGCAGCCGCTCGATGCATCTTGTTTTTTCTATCGCCCTCCAGAAGGTCGCCGAAAATAAGAAGCTGATAGGCAATCTTCGCCATTGAGCCGGGACAGAACCAGTTGCTTTTGTGCTGATAATTGAGGCAGAATCCGTTCTTCGCCGTGTCGCGATACCCGGTGATAAAGCCGGTCTCGTAGTCAATGAACCCGTCTTCAAGCACATGGTCCAGCAGCAAAATCGCTTTTTCTGCCAGGGCGGCATCTCTGTTGTATCTGGCAAACATATATATTTCGTATGCGCCGCCCACGGCGTTGGCCGCCCAGCCCGGCCCTTCGAGGTTGCCGAAATCGTGCCAGCCCATGATGTTACCGTCCTGGTCCACAAAGCTCGATTTGCAGCAGAGTTTTCCTTTGTAAGGTACCAAAGTCATCTCCGCGAAACGCACGGAGTCCCGCGCCGAATCGAGTATGGTGTATTTCGGATTCTCCGGCAGATAGAAGCTTGCTCCGACTTCTTCCAGCTTGATATAATCGAGCCCGAGCATATAGTTTTTCACGGCCTTTTCATTTGCGCCGACAATCTCCGCCCTCAATTTATGCTCGCCCTTGTCGAGTTGGTGAATACCCATGTCCAGGGCGCCGGTCGCGATAACGCCATTGTTGAAAAGGTCGATGGGTTTGCCGAGCTTTTTGCCGTCCAGGTAGAGTTGAACGATGCCGTAGTCAATTGCTTTTGTAAGCTGCATTTTCAGACGATACGCCGCAGTTTTCTGCACAGGCACGGCCAGATCGAGCGTGTCACCAGGCTTGGCTTCTGTCCACCACAGGTGAGCATCGCCGCTCCAACCGGTGCCGAAGCCGTACAAATCCTGCATCTCGGCCTTGCCCGCCGTCTTGGCGAGGATTTTCAGCTTCTCGCCCTCCAGCGCACCTTTGACCTTGAAGACTTCTATTTCGCCCCAGTAACCTTTGCGCTGCTCGACGGGCACCGGTTCGTACGGATCGGACTGTCCCGCAGCCTGGTACCAATACACCGTCGAAGCGTACAGCGTCGGTTTACTGTTCGGGTAATACTTTTCGATAGCGGCCTCGAACGATTTCTGGAACGGCACGTTGTCGGTGATGTGCCAGCGGTTCACGGAGATGTGGCCGCGATTGCTCATGCTTATCGTTTGATTGTGGTAGCAGTTGGTAAACAACGCCGGATCGCACCAGGCGTAGCCGAAATAATCCTCGGAGCCGGTCCCGATGGTCGAGGGGAATTTCTCGCCGTCCACGAAGAATTTCTCGTCGCCCTCGCCCCACCATCCGCCGCGAGGATTCCAAACGTGCAGCATGACGCCGCAGAACCGCCCCCGCCCTTCGGTCTTGAGCATCGTCCAGTCGATCGCCCGTCGCTCAGGATCTTCGGGCAGGAAAGCGTCACGATGCCATTTGGCGTGAAATCGTCCGAGTTCCGCAATCGGCTTTGTGAGCGGGGCATGTGTGATATGAAACTCCACCTTGCGTTCTTTGTCCCCCTGATTGGTCAAGCTCACAATCGCGCCTTTTTCAAAAGGCATATACCAATAGCTGTAGAAGCCTTCATCATTAATCCCCAGTGGCAATGATCCGTATTTGTTGGCTCCCGCCGCGGTGCCGAAGAAATCTCCCAACGGCGTCCAAACACTCGGTCGTGACTCACCATCCCAGTGTATACTCAGGACAAGCTCGCGGAGCACGTTGCAGTCCTCTGGCGGTTCAGGCAAATCCATATTCACTTTAATAGCGGTAATGGCCTCTGGGCCGCCAGTGAATTTGACAATGCCCTTGGTATCGCCTGGAGAAACTGAAACAGTAGTTGAAATAGTGTTTTCTCCGCGACGTTTGCCGGCAGGATCGCGGCCGGATTGAGTGAGCCGTTCATTCGCCTCATCGAGAGCACGTGACTCATCATCCGAAAGGTCCCGTTTGAACGTCGGCAGGATTGTGCCCTTCGGATACGTCGTGTATGTAAAGTGATAATATCTGCCCCAGTCCCCTTCGCCCACAATCTTGCACGATTTCTGGAAAGGGATCGGCACATAGCAATTCCGCCCCCGCGCGGTCGTGTGCACCAGTGCCGGATGTGTAAAGGGCTCATTCTCGCAGTTGAAATAACCATCAAAAGGCAGATCGACAGCGGGCTGCTCGTTTCCATCAAGATATATCTTGACGTGTCCCTGGTTGGCCAGCGCCGACCAGATACGCCAAATCACCGCCGGTCCTTCGATCTCCGCAAAGACCTGCCTGTCTCCTTCCTTGCGGATGATGCCGTCTCCGTCGCCGTTTGCCGACCAGTCGATGTATTTGCCGGATGCACTGTCATACTGGCTGCGCCGGTCATAGCTCGACCACTGGACGCATTTCTCGCCGGCAGTGGGCAATGTCGCCAGATGCTCCATATCCGTAAGCCGACCGACAAGATCAACGTATGTCAATCTCTCGGCGGCGGCGGCAGGCGATACCCAGCCCAATCCAAAGAATACGCAGATTACGAGAGCCGTCACGATTGAAGGTATGCAGGATTTTCTCATCGTTCACTTCCTTTCATTTTCTGACAGGCTTTGTAGGGTGTGCACAGCACACCATTTTCAAAGTTGGTGGGCAATCCCCACCCTTGTTAGCTGCGTATTCTAATAGAAAAGCTCGCTCTTGCCAATGTATCCTGAAAAATACATCGGCAAAACGAGCTTATATGAAACGAAGTGATTCAAACGGCCCGACCGTTCAAGCTACCCCCTTACGCCGGTAGCCGGAAATGCTTGCCGCATAAGCACTTAGGCATGAATCCAGGTTTTTGCCGGAATCTGTTATTAAGGATTTCCCTGCCTGGCCGGTCGTTCCCTGCGCGGCCTCGGCTCGCCTTCACGAGGTCCCCGCACTGGCGGCCGGTCTCTGCCTACAGATCCACGCTGGTAGCTGACAATCAGCTTATCGAGACGGTCGGCAGTTTGTGTGGCTTTCTCTTTCAAAGCCAGCTTGTGAATCTCCCTTAGCTCACT
>JBARRE010000759.1:0-6869 GCA_049644065.1 Sedimentisphaerales bacterium
AAGGTTGGTCAAATCCTTCACAGCGGAAATATCGCTTATCTGATTGCTGGAGAGGGAAAGGGTTGTCAGATTCATCAAAGACGCCACAACCGAAATATCGTTTATCTGATTGTTGTCAAGGTAAAGGTTCTGTAAATTGGTCAAACCTGCCACAACTGATATATCGTTGATCTGATTGCTGTAGAGGGAAAGGGTTCTCAGATTTTTCAAACCCGCCACATTGGAGATATCGTTTATTTGATTGTCGAAGAGGTAAAGAGTTGTAAGGTTAGTCAAATCCTTCACAGCGGAAATATCGCTTATCTGATTGCTGGAGAGGGAAAGGGTTGTCAGGTTGGTCAAATCTAAAACAGCATAGATTTTGCTAATCTGATTGTTGTGTAGGGAAAGGTAATCCATGTTTATCAAACCCGCCAGGGCCGATATATCGCTTATCTGATTGCTGGAGAGGGAAAGGTAATCCAGGCTGGTCAATCCTGCCAGGGCTGATATATCGCTTATCTGATTACCAGAGAGGGAAAGGCTTGTCAGATTAGTGGCTTGCTCAAGACCCGTGAGGTCGATTATACCTTTGTCAGTTGCAGTTAAATCTGTCAAGGCCAGCATCTCCGTTGCAGTGGGATTTGTAATTCTAAGTTCAGCTTCAACGGCAGTCTTTAGATTAGGATCTGCGAAATAGACTGGATCGGAAGTTGCAATAATCTGCCCACTTGCGGTTCCAACTATAGATACGATACCAATTACAATTAAGGACAAATGTTTAATATTCTTTTCGGTTTTCATTTTTTTCCACCTTTCATTTTTTTCCACCTAATAAGTTTGTATAATTGTTAACAGGAGACCATCCATAATTAAATTATTTGTCTGGCTTGTCTTTGGAGATTTCAATGCAGTTTTTGCCTCCTACTGGTGTGCCGTCTTTTGATACACCGGTTACGTACCATCCATTATGAACAAATCCGCCAGTATACGTTGACCAGTTATTGTTGAATGTGCAATCGTTAAAGATGAGGCTTCCTACAATAGCGGAAATATTCTTTTATCAATCTTAAATCAAAATGATTTATAGAGTGACACTCTGGATTTTATTCGATTATGATATAAGAAAATGCTTTGAGCAAAAACAATACCAGCTAAATCAGCTATCCAATCGTACAATGAAGCGGTTCTGCCAACAAAATTCTGAGTCAGTTCATCCACCGCTACGAAAACTAAAATGGTTAATAAAGGGATCAAATTAAACATCGAATTATGGGATACTCTGAACGAAAGAATAAACAGGAAGGTAATTATCCCATAGGCCAAAGCGTGCAAGACTTTATCGAGTCCATTCATCTGCAACAGCACCGGTAATACCTGTTGAGGAATATGTGTAAACGTAAAAACTATCGCTGTAAAAATAAATAATATTACAAGCCATTTAACATTAACAACAGATGCAAAGTTCATGTGGTTGATTTATAATACTCTTGATCTTGAATTGTTGAATGATGATGAAAAACGCCAGGATTTAAAAAACCTGCCATTGCCTCTTCCAAAAGTAAAAGCTTGTTTCTGAATAAATTGATATCAGTAAGATCGACCGACCTTTTAGATGTTGGCAAAGATACAGCAGTTTTATGATTGTTTCTTAAGTTCACAACCGGAATGGTCTTGCTTTCGAGGTAAAAAGACCTTATATAATTTTCGGCCATTTCGAGTAAAGTACAGAAAGAATATTCCTGACACAACCATTTCAATTTGGGCATTGTACTATTTAAGTTTATATAACTTTTGAATTGCCTTATCGGTGACAAAGGGAGCCGGGGGTGATCAGGATCAATCTCACGTGGGTGGATGTAAACGATCAATGGCTGATCGGCCAGACGCAGCTTGCTTATTCCCCATTTAATCATATGTTTGCTAGCCAACCTAAGGTAACCTCCGCCGAACAGGCTCGTTCTTCTTTTAAAAATCTCGATAATAGACATGGGAATTTCAAGCAAGTGGCCATTCATAGTTTCTATAAAGTACAGACCGAGCGGTGAATCTGATATTCCTCCATGTCCACGTACAGCGGGAAAAACACTGGAATCGTATTGATAGCCGGAATCGGCGATTAAAGCAAATGCCCATGGAGCTTCTTTCGTAATACCAAAACCCGGTGCCCGAAAACCTCTTACGGTTTCTCCGGTGATTTCTTCCAGAATATCCTTGGCCCGACAAATATCCTCTTTGAATTTCGCTGGCCCCACTTCATAAGCCAGAACATGGGCGTATCCATGGCTCGCGATCTCATGACCGGCATCCTGGCATTTCCTCACCAGATGTTTTTGTCGTTCCGCAAGCCAGCCCAACCAAAAAAAAGTAGCTTTTACCGATTGAGATTCCAACATACATAACAGCTTATCGAGGTTGCGTTCTATTCGTGACTCAAGTGAAGACCAGGATTGAATTCCTGGCACAGCAGGACTGTCTAATATATGAAACCACTCTTCAACATCGATAGTCAGACAGGAAGACATTTTATAATTTGTCTGATTTTTTAATGCCAATCTGCTTATATCTCCTGTAACTAAATATGATAGTCAAAATAAAACAGAAATATACGGATTAAGGATTTGTTGTTTTTTAAGAATTGTTTTCTGTAAGTTTATGGCAAGCCGCAACTGACTTTAGGCCCCAAAAAACGAGAGAGTGAAAGCGGTAGACGTTTCCACATTTCAGTCTTCTGCTGATATTTTGGATTATCCGGTTTAATCAGGCTAAGTTGTTCGCCCGGCCGAGTCCAATACTGCCAGTTCAATTGTACCGTTTGAGCACCCCAGCGTTTTTTGAATGTATGCTGACTGCTTCCGGCCGTGCTTCTTCCAAAATCGAACCACTTCATTCCCGAATTGCAAAAGAACTCTATCGCTGACCAGTTCAAAAGATAATTCGGGCTTAAAGAATCATATTCTCTTAGCGACGCCCCCCAACGGCTGTGCACAAAACCATTGAAAGTATAGACAAAAAATGCGGCTGCAATGTTATCACCTGAATGTGCCAGGAAAACCCTGCTGTTATTCGGAAATGCCTCAAGAATTGAACTAAACAATCTTCGAGGATAGCATGGAGTGCCAAGTTGATGCATGCGAATTGTCCACAGACGGTAGAAATCATTGAGCAGTTCATTCCGTCCGTTAGTGATTTTAATTCCTTTTTTCTCAGCCTGCCGTATACGATTTCTGATTTGTGGCCTAAGGCCTTTCCAAACTATTTCATGATCAGATGTCAGTGGCAGATGCATACAGATTTTATCCGTGCGCGCATGCAGGTCTTGTGGCATGGCAACAGTGTTTCTAAACTCGATAGACTTACAGCCGTAACTATTTGCCAGGTCAATAGCTCGATCGTAAAGAGATTTCAATGCCGCCGGATTCATCGTTAGCGGGCCACCGTAATCACTAAACGCCTGTGATACCAATCGATTGCCAAATAATCTGCTGCGAACATAAGACAACGCTAGAATACCGCAGACCGTATTATTTTCACGAGCAACAAGATAATGTCCCTTATGCCCAAATACCATTTCAACCATTTTGGTCCATTCGGGAAGGTAACACAATTTTGCCTCCGACATACTTAAGATAAAATCGTCACAATCTGCATCAAGATTGTCGCTGATTGTGATATTTTCAATATCTGTACTAATCATTTATTTAATCTCCATATCTTCAAAAGATTGAACTGCACAATATAAAAATTGCTGCTAAAGTTTAAGGAATTCGCCTGAGCCAGGCTTCCCGCCAAAAATGAAAACAGCATCTATCGCAATTCCCGAAATCTTTCCCGTCACACATACAACCATCCAACAAAACAGTATTTTTCATGTTTCTCAATTCTCCGCTATCTTCCAGAATGATTCTTTCAAGTCTTTTGAGAACTATATATTGCTTTCCACAATATTTCTTCATACCTGTCATCCAACGAAGGCCTTTATTTCGTCTGCTACCATCAAGGGTTGCCATAATCTCTTCAACAGATTTGACTTCAACAAGTTCACCTGGTTGCAACCCCAGAGCTTCGTCTGAACATTCCTGCTTTGATTTTTCTTTGGAGAGTAGCGATAGGTTCCGTGTACAAGAACGCGGTTTGATCATCCTGATCAATATGTGCTTGATAGTCGCACGCCAACCGAGATTTTCTACCCACCAGACAATATAACTCCTAAATTTCTGGTGAGTCTTGATTAGAGGGCTCATACTGTATCGGCCGGATCCTGAATGTAAACATTCAACCGTACCATGACATGGTTTTTGACTAATCGTCATTTTTATTTACTCCATTCTGATTGCACCCGTCATTCCCTTTATGATCATTATCATATCTTTAAGCCCCTATCCTACTTCAATGTTGCGATCAGTAGTGATAATTAAAACCAAGTTCCAAATTATGGTTGAGCCAGCCTTACATTGCCTGAGGACATTGAGTACCTCATAAACTTTCAATCCTTAAAACTGGAAATAAACAAATGGTTTGAATCCATCTACCGAAAAAACGAATATCAACAACCACATCGAGAACAGAATGACAGGTGTGACAAGTCGATTGTACGCCAGCCGACGCAGACAAAGGATATTCATGGCCATCAAGACATGCCTACAACGATAAGCAACAGCGTGAACAAATGGTTCTAAAGTGCGACAGTTCCTATTCGGAAAGGATTTTGTTAACTTGGTACGCAGTCTTCTGCTCATCGCTTACATAGTGTGGCTTACATCAAGGACGTACTGAAGTATCTCTCGGCCCGATCAGGCAAGACCGTTGTAATGTTTCCCGTTATTTCGCGAGTCAGTTGGCGGGCAGCCCAAACATTGGCCCCGGAACTGATTCCCACGAGCAGACCCAAATCCCTGCTTAACTGCCTGGTCGTCTCGATCGCCGCGGCGTCCGAGACCTGAATCACCTCGTCTACAAGCGACGTGTCAAGTACATCGGGAATAAATCCATCACCGATACCCTGAATCTGATGCAATCCGGGTTCATGGCCCATGAGCGCCGAGCAGTTTTCCGGCTCCACTGCAACGATTCTAATTTCTTTGTTCTGCTCCTTCAGGAATTTACCCACGCCCTGAAGAGTGCCACCACTGCCCACGCCCGCCACGAAGCAATCAATCTCACCTCGCATCTGGCCCCATAACTCCCGAGCCGTATGTTCATAGTGTACACGCGGATTCGCAGGATTTTCAAACTGCTGGGGCACAAATATACGTCTGTCTTCGGCCGCCATTTCTCTAACATGGCATATCGCCCCGGTTAATCCCTCTTCGTCCGGTATAAGGACCAGGTCTGCGCCAAGAGTTCTGATCAATTTCTTGCGCTCCTCGCTCATTCCTTCGGGCATGACTATGCGTACGCGATAACCCATAATTCTGCCGACCAATGCAAGACCAATGCCCGTATTACCGCTGGTCGGCTCACAAATGATGGTTTGACCATTCAGTTTACCCTCGCGCCGGGCGACCTCCAGCATGGCAAAGGCTACGCGATCCTTGATACTGCCGCCCGGATTGAGAAATTCGGCTTTTGCAAAGACTCGTTCACCCTTCAAATGCAGTAGAGGCGTGTTGCCGATTAGATCGAGAATGTTGCTTGTCACCATTGATAATCCGTTTGACCTATGCCTTTTTTGCCGGGGAACAGTAACGACAGAATGGTCCCCTTCGCCCGCTCGACTTTTCTCCTTCAGAGCTACTGAAACGCCTGAATGGCTTTTAGTGTGATTGTCTGTAATATGCATTATTTCTTCCTTATTAATACATTGGGTCACGATCGTTCATATATTAGGTCTATCGACGACTGCTGTTGTCCGAGCAATCCAATATCCTGTATCTCTGCTGCTCACAAAGGTGCTCTCTTGTTAAACTACGTCTGCCTTATCGAATACCTTCTGATTCACACCGGTAAAATTACTCAGAGCGGATCAAACCCAAAAAGCTTGAGACCCTTTAAGTCTCTGGCGGCTTCCATTTTTAGTATTCCAATCCGAACCGAAGCTTCCATCTCCATCCATCTACATAAACGAACCATATATTATCGATCTTTATATAGGAAACATGGTGCATACCGTCTTCATTCCATCTGCTGCCTCCTTCACATGACAGCAGATTGTCATTTATTTCTTTCTCCTTGTAGCTCTCAGTAGACAGCTCGGTAATTTCAAACACCCGGACCTGACCGCCGTATACAGGCTCGCAATCCTGCGCGAAACGCAGGAGTTTGCCTTCGTACTCAAGTATCCTGCCGGCACACCTTGCGATGTTGGCGTCATTCTCGACAACAGGGCTTTTTATGTGCTCTTCCCAAGGTCCCTCCAGTTCGTTAGAGTGAAACAGGCGAAGTGTGGCTGAAGAGATTTCTGAGGCGAACATCCACCATTGGTTCTCATAATAAAAGATAGTAGGATCTACAAACCTTCCAGTGACAAGGGAATGTTGAAAGGACCATTTTGACGGGAATGATTCTGCCTTATACAATCGAATGGATTCTGCTCTGTTGGATTCCGGAATCATATAGAACTCATCACGCCATTTGAATACATTCGGGTATGACAGGTGGAAATGCTCATCGAGAACAATCCCGACATATTCCCATTTCAAACCATCTATGCTTTTTGCAAGGCCGATGTCTCCTTCGTAGGTTTCTCTGAGCAATACTTCAAAAAACATAAACCATGTTCCGTCGTGCTGAATCACGAAAGGATCTGCAACAAAATCGGCTGACACATCTGTGATCTTTTCTGCCGACATAATCGGATTGGCAGCATCTGTATAAGGGGATAGCTCAAGGATCGAAGGGCCGGAGTATAATCCAATCGAGAATATTTGCGGCCTTGAAATGAAGGGTAT
>JBARRE010000760.1:0-4035 GCA_049644065.1 Sedimentisphaerales bacterium
CGGTGGATCCGCCGGGCCGCAACTACGAAGACCTGCTGGGTTACTTCCTCGGCCAAGTCATTCCGGCCGCCCGCGAGCGCCACGCAGAACCGGTAAACTGCGTCGAAGTGCCGCTCGAACAACTGACGCCATGCCTGCTCGCTGCCAGTCTGTGCATCATGTATCGCAAATGTCTCGAAATCCGTGTTCATTCGTAGATTGCTCGGACCTAAGCATATTGTTGTCGGTCACGTCTCTGTAGTTATTTCTCGCCCCGGCCGGCAAATCCGTCGCCAATACCAGAAAAATTTTGAAAATTCTATCACGGCAAGCCCGGCCGTAAACCGGCAAATTTACATTTGCAGACATCACCGGGGTCTGTCATGTTGGCGTGCTACGAACCGGCATTTTCCAAGTCACAGCATCAAGAGGCGATGCAAACGGTAAGGAACATCGCACAATACCGGAATCCACGGACGCCTTTGCCGTATCTTAAGCAAAGCACGACAAACACAAAGAGGCCGAAAATCTACAACTCGAAGCCGTCGAAGGCCGCCGCCTCAAACTGGGTGACACTTACCCGCACACGTTAGAGTCATGGAAGACTCTGATAGACCTCTACGAAGCCTGGGGCAAGCCGGATAAGGCCGAACAGTGGCGAGCAAAACTGCCTCGTGAGCAGGCCACAGAAGAGCAATGATAGGCTCGGAAAATGTTTCGGTGCGGCACGGTTTCTTGCGCAGACCAAAATGGATTTATATGTCCCGGCTGTTATGTGCGAATCACGAGGTCATGTGGTAGCTGAATTCAAGCACTTTCGGCTCGACCAGCTTTCGGTAGTCGTCCATGCTCATCCGAATCGCTTTTTCGTGCGTGCCGGCCTGGAATGTGATATGGTCGTCCTTCTCCAGGGCCTTGTCCATAACAACCGGCAAATCGTATAAGTTGCCGAAAGGCGGCTCGGCTCCGAGTTCGCAATCGTCAAAGATGCTTCCGATTTCCTTTTCCTCGGCTAAATCGACAGACTTGGCGCCGAGCTGGCTTTTCAACGCGCCCAGATCAATCTTGTAGCACGCGGCAAGTACGCACATTATGTATTTGCCGTCGGCCTTGATTATCACCGGCTTGGCAACGTATTTGCCCTGCTCGTGCTCAACTGCCGCCATTTGCTGCGCTGTGAAAGCGGGCGCATGTTCGCTCACCTCGTAGCGAACTGCCGACTTGTCTAAAAATTCGATAACTCGCATATCGAGCCTCCTAAAAAGTATCGGCGGAAATTGTACAAAAAAAGGGAGGCACAGGCAATTGTAAAAACAAATTTTGGGCCTGCCTCCCTGTTGCGATGTGCCTTTTTGCGCATTACCGCGGGTAGCGCTATAGCGAAACCGCTGAATTGCACACGCAACATATATATTATAAGATTAAACCGTGATGCTTGTCAAGTAAAATAACTTTATAATATTTCTTTTTACATCGGCCCGGAGGTATTCAAAGAGCATGAGAAAAAGCGGTCATCAAAGTGGTTAATCAGATGGTCCGGATTTTTATGAAGACACCACGACGCGAGTTGCGCCGTGGTGTCGTATTTTCCTGTCGTTATAACTAATCGTAAATATGTGTTGACTCTGTTTCTTCCACCGGTCGGCTAAGCTGATCGGCGTTCATGATGGCCTTAAAGCGTACATCTCCCGGCCTTACAGCCTCGACGACCACGCGCCAGGCCGCCGTGGCTTTCGGAGCAAGACTACCCAGCGGGAAGAATCTCACATTCTGGCCCTCTTGTGAGCCGGCAGTTGCACCGGCCGAAGAAATGTGTTGAACGTTGTTTTCCAAAATGCATGCAATCCGAATGTTCGTGGCTGTAGCTGAGCCTTGATTCTCAACCCGGATCACATATGTCGCACGGGTTCCGACTCTGACCGGATCTTCGACATCGACGACTTCCAGCGACAGCGCGGGAATTCCGGTCACCGTCGTTCTCATAGTCGAAGTGACAGCCTCTGCACAGTAAGCCGTAGCAGTAGCGCTGTTTATCAGCGTGCCCGCTCTCGTTGGAGTGTAAGTTACGCGTACGTTCTTGGAGGCGTTGGGTTCCAGAGTGCCGAACTCCCAGACTAATTTCGATCCTGAAAGCTTTGCTCCGGCAGTGGCTTTGACTCCGGTCACTCCGTCCGGGATAGAGTCTTCCAGGATGGTGTTTTTCGCCGATACGTCCGACCTGTTTGCAATCGTTATTTCATAGGCTGCCGGACGACCGATGTACAGGCGTTCGGGGCCGGTCTTGCTGATTGTAATTACAGGCATACCTACGGATGTCGTAGTTGCAGCCGATTCGATCCTCAGGCCGGTTGTCGAACTTGCCACTGCACTGCTTACAAATGTACCTGTTTGAGTAGCCCGCAGTTCGGTCGTGAATTGCCGGGATTGGCCGGCGCCCAGGGTGCCTGCATCGAATACCAGTTGGCTCTTGCCGTCGGTGGTTCGCAGACCCGCAGGAAGATTTTCTACGATTTTGACATTCTGTATCGATCCCGTTCCGGAGTTGGTCGCCACATATCTTACAGGAATAAGATCACATAGCAGGACCTCGGCCGGCGCGGTCTTTGCCAGCTTCAACTCGGGCTGGATAACTTCTATAACAGCAGTGGCTGGAATTACGGGTGTGATGACAGTTGTACTGTGTTTAAGAGGCGCTGTGTAGGTGGCCATACCGGAAACTGTAAATTGTTGGCGTGCCTTCGGCCCAAGCGTCGGTATATCCCAGATAAGCTTTGCCTCCTCGTGTTTTGCCGACGGATTGGCGCTCATGTATTTGAAATTGTCCGGTAGATGTTCGGTGATAATGATATCGGTGAGCTTCGATTCAGTCAGGTTTGTGATTTTGATTGTGTAGTTGAACGATTTGTTCAGGCCAACTTCGTTCGGCATGATTTTGTCCAACTGTACAATCCCGCATTCCGGCCACGGATATGTTCTTGAGATGACAGAAGATCCCGGCGCGCTTACTGCTACGAGTCCCGTAGGTGCAGGACCTGGCATTGTTCTCGTAGCTGTAGGTAATGGTTGTGCCTGAGCCATAACTGCAGCTTTTCGTGTCTCGGTCCTGAAAAAATCACTGGCACTGAGGCCTGGTACGGCCGCCTTAGCCTTCTGTTGTTTAGGTCGGAAAAGGCTTTTGCAGCTTAAGGAACCAGACAAGCTAAACACCAGTAAAAGAAGCGAGATATTCAGAAGTTTTTTCATTGTACATCTCCTCGTATCTTTCGGCAAAACAACGGAAAAAGATCGTCCTAAAGATTCGCAATCCTCTCCTTCGCTGTCCCCTTTCATTAGGTACAATTTTCGTGAATTTCAAGTATTATATCGGTACTTGAATTACCTAAGTTAACATAAAAACCAGATAGCACTTTGCCTATATTATAACAATTCGTCATAAAAAAGTAAAGAGTTAGTATCCTGATAATATATTTTGCATATCTTATGATACGAGCTTAGCTGCACGGCCTATAAGATCGCGATGTCAAGGCTAACAAAGCCGGATATTTTCATTAGCGGATATTTTTTTTTGCTTCATCCGGCTAATAAATTAGCTTCTGCGAGCGATTTTTTTCTTTTTCCCACTCCTTTTGGCGGTTCGGAAGCAAGAATTTGGCTTTGATTGGGTTTGTTTTCTTCGAGGCCACTGGCTGGATTATTGTCATATTCTCCTTTCATATAAGACGTTACGTCCATTAGAGGCTGAGTAAATTGGCTTTGTTTTTTCAAATCACTATTTTTCTCCGCAGTAGGATTCTGTGTTGCAGCCTCGAAGTTAAAGGCTTCGGGGATGGTTTTCGGCTTATTGGCTTCGGCCTGTTCTATTACCCGAATCATTTGTTGCGTTTTAAGCTTGTTTATCGTCTTGTACAGGCTGTTCTCGATTCGCCGTTCGTACAACAACATCCTATCGAGCACCCTGAAATATGACCAGTCGCCCGCAGCGATTCGGCCCAGAGCCAAATGATCCGGGTCATATCTCGGATCGTCCGGCCGTATTCTCTCGTTGTTGCAATGACT
>JBARRE010000761.1:0-5165 GCA_049644065.1 Sedimentisphaerales bacterium
CGCCTTTTGGCGATATGATCGATTTGCAGAATAGAACGAGTTGGAAGCCTGTGCCCACCGACCTTCTGACGCTCGAACGTGATCCGGCGGCTGCGGCTTCAGATCCGGGTTATTACGGCCGAGAATACGCTTTTAACGGGGATGCGGTGGTGGAAAACGAGCACTTAACCGCGGTGTTTTACTCGAACAAAGGCCGCGTAGTTATCTACTCTAAAGCAAATTCAAACAGCAAAAAGTTGGAGTTTGTTCCTCTTGAGCTTAAAGGCAAGCCGGTAAGAATTACACACTGCTCGATTTTGCAGAATACGGGCGAAGACGCAGCTCTGGAGGTAACTTTCTCCGGTGAAGGAAAAAACGTCTCTGTCGTCATAGCATTCGACGGGACCGGGATTGTCGATATCAAACCGGGCCGGAACATGAAGGGGATAAGCCTCATCAGCCCCATCGAGAACGGCGTCGTGCCGAGCTTCATTGGCGATGACCTCATATTCAGTCCCAGCCAATACGCTTCGATGAATACGCTTAATGTTCCTTCGGAGAATCTCTTCGTGGGATTGCTCGCGGGCCAAAACGATATGCTGGTTGTCACCTGGCCCGAGGGAAAGCAGCAAATGAAACTTGTGCTGGGCGGTAACCAGCAAGAGCCGCGCCTTGTAGAATCCATTGACTTTGACAACGACGGCAAAAGTCTGTATCTGTCCGTGCTAAGCGCGCCGGGTATCTGGCACAAAGAAGAGTTAAAGCCCACTTACCTGGAAAAGGATATCACAATCGACTGGAAAAGGCCCTTTCGGGCAAAATGGATTACACAGCTATCCGAAGGACGGGTGCAGACCACTTATACCTTCAGAGAAACCAAAGGTAATATCTGGCGGGGCGTAATAGGTCACTATACCTATCCCGTCTGGTTCAGCAGTGATAACGCCTCCTATCGTCTCAGCAAGAAAATACCGCCGAAGGGACAATCTATCATCTACTTTTTAGAGAGGAAAGATACTCCCGCGTCGGTTCTCTCTCCCGTCGATATCATGAAGACAACGCTGGGCAGGCAGACATGCGACACGATACTCGACCTGCCGGGCCGCAAGCTGAGAACACACCACAGAAGGGGCGGCCAGGGCGTTCGACGCGCCTGTACGTGTGGA
This sequence comes from Sedimentisphaerales bacterium, assembly GCA_049644065.1. Lineage (GTDB taxonomy): Bacteria > Planctomycetota > Phycisphaerae > Sedimentisphaerales > Anaerobacaceae > JAFGPJ01. The sequence continues at coordinate 1,146 of JBARRE010000761.1, forward strand.
TGCGCCGAGGCAATACAGGCCATCTTCGCCGCCGGTCAAGAAGTGCAGAAGAAAGAGTACGTCGAGGGGGCTGTTGGTGACATGGTCTATTTCGTCACACAGCACATGGATAGAATCCGCGAATATCAGGAGTTTGCCCGTGACATGATAGAGTTTCTGAATCAGACGCGAAAATCCGCGGCCGAGTTGAAGCCGTTCCTCGACCGGATGGAGGCAATCGTGCAGGAAATACCGCATGAATATCGCAGGCAGGAGGAGCTTATCATGAGCCTGAAATACACTGATGAATTAGCCCAAAAGACCAAAGCCCTGACCCGAAAGAAGGAGCCCGGAAATCTGCCGGCCTACGAGGAGCTCAGCATGAAATGGAGGCGGATGGGCGGGGTCCAGGACGATCTTGTCGCCCAGTGTCACAGAATAGCCAGAAAGCTGTTCCAGGAGGCCGGCTACGGCTGCACAAGTTCACCGAAGGCCGTTGCAATAGCCCAGCAGATCAGGGCACGCTGCACAAAATGCCTTCGAAACGCCGACGGTTATGAAATATGGCCGGACTATTGAAACTGTTATCTTTAAGAGCACCAGCGAAAATTCAGGAAACCGAAAATCATGAAACACTATATCTTAGCTGCACTTTTATTACCCGGGATCATCGCCCTGCTTCAAGGCTGCAGCCGCAAGGCCCCGGACGATACATCGAACGAAACGAATACCGAATCTGAAACAACAACCGAATCCAAAACGAAGATGGTCCTGCTTCCGGGCGGGACGTTTACGATGGGCGATGAGAATGAGATAGACGCAACGCCCCATGAGATTACCGTCAGCGCGTTCTATATCGACACGAACCTGGTGACACAGGAGCAATACGAAAAACTGATGGGTGACAATCCTTCACGCTGGAAGGCGGATAAGAATCCCGTGGAGCAGATGCGCTGGTCCGACGGGGTAAGATACTGCAACGCTCGCTCCGAGTCTGAGGGACTTGAGCCCTGCTACGATCTGGATACCTGGAAATGTAATTTCGCCGCAAACGGCTACAGGCTGCCGACGGAAGCGGAATGGGAATATGCCTGCCGGGCGGGAACCACAACAGCGTATTTCTTCGGGGACGATGTATCGAAGCTAAAGGCTTATGCCTGGTTCGAGGACAACTCCGGCGGCAAACCCCGGCCGGTCGGCCGGAAGCCGGCAAACACATGGGGATTGTATGACATGCACGGCAACCTCTGGGAATGGTGCAACGATTTTTACAAGGTGGATTACTACCAGGAAAGCCCCGGGGAAAATCCGAGAGGCCCCGAGACAGGCGAGACCAAAGTCCTGCGAGGCGGGGCATGGAAATTCAGCGCCGAGAACTGCAACTCGGCCTATCGCTATAATGAAAATCCCGGCTACGCGGACGTCTGCTTCGGATACGACATCTACGGCTTTCGCTGCGTTCGAAACGCCAACGGCCCGGCATATAACTCAAAACTAAAAACTCAAAACTAAAAACTCCCCTTAGAGCACTTTAGTTATTCCGGGCATCGCAACAGGATAGCCGCCCTGAGCATCCGGCTTTACCGGCGGCTCGGAGCCCATCGTGTAATTATCCAGGCCCGGCGCCAACTCTATGTTCGAAGCCAACGCCTGTTCCCACGTAATCGACTTGCCGGATTCGGCAGCCATCCGTCCGAGGATACCCGTCATGGCGCCGTAGGCGCTGCGCTCGGCCTCGTTGTAGGGCTTATCGTTGCGGATCGCATCGAAGAGCAAATCGTGCTCGTGCTGATAGGCATCGCAGCGAGGGCCTTTATACTGCCAGATCACATTCTCAGAGGTCTGCTGATGGCCTTTGAAAATACGGGGATCGGAAACCCCCTCGCCGAGAACGGCCGAGCCTTTCGCACCGTGGATGACATCGCCGAAGAAGCCCCAGCAGTTGTCCATGTGCCGGCCCTGGGCCAGCAGCCGAGTCCCGTCGCCGAACGTATATTCCACCGAGTAGTGGTCGAACAACTGGTCGGGCTCGGTGCGGACCTGCCGGCCGCCCTGGCCCTGGGCCGATACCGGCCAGGCGTCCTTGCACCAGCAGCAGACGTCGAGGTTGTGGATGAGCCAGTCGAGGATAAAGCTGCCGTTAAGCCACGTGAAGTTGGAATAGTTTCGGATCTGGTGGGCCAGCTCGTTCATGCCGGCGGCCTTCGGAGAGAATCCGACCCGGGCGTGCTCGCGGTAGGCCCAGCAGGTGATGACCTCGCCGATAAGGCCATTATGCAGTTTTTCGACGGCCTGTTCGAGCGGTATGTAATGGCGGCTCATCAGGCCGCCGGCAATCTTGAGGTTCTTTGCTTCAGCCGCCTTGCCGGCCTTGAGCACGCGGCGAATCCCAGGCGCATCTACGGCAAACGATTTCTCCATGAAAACGTTGCAGCCTTTTTCCACGGCGTATTCGAGGTGGATCGGGCGGAATGCCGGAGGCGTCGCCAGTATGACGAGCCCTCCCGGCGCGATAGCGTCGATGGCCTTCTTGTAGCCGTCTATTCCGAGGAACTTCCGGCCGGAAGATACGTCGATTTGCTTTGCGAACGATTTAGAGAGATTCTTGAGACTGCTCTCAAGACGCTGCCCAAAAACGTCGGCCATAGCGACAAGTTTGGTCGGTCCCTTTGTCGAGAGTGCATTGGCCGCCGCCCCTGTGCCGCGTCCGCCGCAACCGACCAGCGCGATCTTAATCGTGTTGCTTTCACCCGCATAGGCCCGTGTGCCAATGGCACCGGCCAGAGCCGCGCCAGCTATCGCGCCGGAGCTTGCCTTCAAAAAATCCCGGCGGGAGGTAGTTGGCTTTTGAGTATTATGCTGTGCGTTCATTGAAAAATCCTTTCTCTAAGTTATAAGCTTTAAGATTTCCAGTGCCTGACAAGCCAATTGTATTCTGACCGGCTCGGAGCATCAATATATTTCACGAGACATTTTACATATAGAGCAATATAATCAGAAAATCATGAAACCTGTGGACATATATGGAGAATCATAAATGCATCTCTCAAAATTGGTTAAAACGTATATCAACTCAATTCTGGTTGGCCTTGCATTAGCTGCATTTGCTTATGGACAGCCCAAAGCCGAGCACGGCCTGCATTACAAAACACCTGCAACGGTCTGGGATGAAGCAATGCCCTTAGGCAATGGTTTGTTCGGGGCATTGGTCTGGGGAGATGGCAGGCCATTGCGAATATCGCTCGACCGAACCGACCTTTGGGACCTTCGGCCCGTTCCGGAATTTAGCAGCAAAGATTATTCGTATCGAACCATGCGGCAGTGGGTGAAAGAAGGCAGGTTGGCGGACTTACATCGTCTTTACGACGACCCATACGGCAATCCCGGCCCAACAAAAATACCAGCCGGACGCATCGAGCTGACAGTAGGCGACGATGCTGTTTTCGAGAATGCCTCGCTGGACCTTGCCAGTGCCGCTGCCTCGGTCGAATTCAAGGACAATAGCAGAGCAGAGGTATTTGTCCACGCGTCCGAGCCGTTCGGGATGATTCGCATCAGTTCGGCCCGAACCGTCAGCATCAAATTATTGGCGCCGCCTTTCGCAGGTAAGATTACGGATGAAGCCGGGCCCGGCAAAATCAGTGCCGGCGACCTTGCGAGCCTGAGATACGAAGCGCCGGTCGAATCGAGCGGCGACAACTGGACAGGCTATTTGCAGCAAGGTTGGGGCGGATTTAGGTTCGCCGTAGTAGTTTGCTGGCGCAAATCGGAATCGACATGGGTTGGAGCATGGTCGATTGCCACTTCGAACGAATCCGAAGATCCTTTGATGACCGCCCGCAGTAACTGCGAAAAGGCTCTCCAATCAGGATTTTCGAATGCCATCTCTACGCATCGTCAATGGTGGGATTCATACTGGGACAAATCCTCGGTACGGATTCCGAACAAAATCATCGAACGGCAGTGGTACCTTGAGATGTACAAATTTGGTGCCGCAGCGAGGCAAAATACGCCGCCCATATCCCTGCAGGGGCCATGGAC
>JBARRE010000762.1:0-3263 GCA_049644065.1 Sedimentisphaerales bacterium
AACAGCAGTGCCGGCAAGAATTACATCGCTGCAATGGCCGCCGCCGCCAACTTCGGATTTACCAATCGTCACATTATGGCTCTGCTCGTCAGGCGCTGTTTTAACAGAATGTTTGGCCCGACACCGCTGAAGCTTATCTACGATGTCACCCACAATATGGCAAAGCTCGAAAAACACGGCGGCAGCGAACTTTGGGTCCACCGCAAAGGCGCCACCCGCGCCTTTGGCCCGAAGCGCATGGCGGAGAGCGTTTTCGCACAAACGGGCCAGCCCATAATTACACCCGGCTCGATGGGGACTGCAAGTTATCTGCTCGTCGGAACCGGCGATTCCGCTGAGTCTCTCAGCTCGGTCAATCATGGTGCGGGCAGGGTAATGAGCCGTACTGCCGCTCGTGGAAAATCCCGCAGGGGCAGGATTGTCACGCCCGCTTTGATTAGCGACGAGCAGTTCAAACGCAGTATGGAGGGCGTAAAGCTCATCGCCGGCAACAGGAGCAAAATAAAGGAAGAAGCGCCTGGCGCCTACAAAGACATTGACGAGGTCGTCCGAATAGTCGTCGAATGCGGCTGGGCCAAAGCCGTCGCCCGCATGGTCCCCTTGGCCGTCCTCAAAGGCTGAGAATTTCTACCGGTTTTTAAGCCGGTATTCAAGAAATCACGCTGTCTGCTGAACGCAGAACACTGAACGATAAGCAATTGGCTTTGAATTGGCTTTGTTTTTTTCGGCTTCTTGGGCCTGTATATTGCCATAAACTCCTTTCATAAAAAGACTTTACGATATATTATGCCATCGCAAATTGGCTTTGTTTTTTCAAACGTACCCTTGCCGGAAAACCACCGGATTTACTATTTTCTATTGATTATTGACTATTTTGCCATACATTGTTTCGGATTTAGAGCTTAGTGCTTAGGATTTCCGGCCAAAGGCCGGCAGATTGGCTTTGTTTTTTCAAATAGGGTTAGAATTTTCAGCCGTGAAGGGATTCCATATTTGTCATTCCCGCGAAGGCGGGAATCCACTCTGCATCCGATCCGGTAATTGTAATTGGCTTTGAATTGGCTTTGTTTTCGTGGCCAGAAAACGCCCAAAATCACTAAAATCTCCATAAATCCTTCCTATTACTGGCTTAATGCTATATTGCCTATTTTAACATTGGCTTTGTTTTTTCAAATCGAGTTCTGTCATTTGGCTTCTATGCCTTTTGTTTAGGATTTAGAGCTTCGATCTTAGGATTTCCGGCCAACGGCCGGCTTTGGTTCCATTCGACGTTGCTCAGGACAAGCTTGTTTTTTCAAATTAGCTACGAATAAAGATAATAGTCATTTTCTTAAACCGCTGATAAACGCTGATAAACACAGATTAAAATAGTCAATCGTCAATAGTAGATAATCAATGATAAAGCCTTTTCCCTTTTTACTTTTTACTTACTTACGTATTCTATATTCATTTTGTTTGGTATTATACTAAAATATTTCTAAAAATCAAGTGAATTTCAGAAATATCTCCTTGAGTTGCCTCTCGATGCTCAATGCTGGATGCTCGTTGATTGTACATCGTAATAGCTATAAAAGAGGTTGTGTTCGTCTATTCAACACCTGCCAGCCAGTTATCAAAAAAGATTTGAAGGTCGGCTTCATCGACTGTACCGGAGAAGTCAAGGTCTGTGCCTTCGCAATAATGGTTTGCCTCGTTGCAGTTATTCTGTCGCCAGTGGTTGGCGAAAAAGGCAAAATCGATAAAGTTAACGCCATCCGGGCAGAGGAAATCAACGACAGGAATTTGCCAGAAGAACACGGGATAATTCATTCCCTCACAGATTGTCCAGAGGTTCCAGAAATCCCAGCCGGCAGAAGTGAAAGTGCCGATCGTCTGCATCTGGACAGTAGTTTTGCCCGTCCCGCCGGCGCTGGTTAATTGGCCGCTGGTTTGAGTATCCCAGAAAGAAGTCACAACCCAACCGGAGAATTTTTTTCCCACAAGTCCACCGACATCCGTCGTTCCTGTAACGCCGCCCGTTGAATAGCATTTGGTGATTGTGCCCTGAGAATTATATCCCACCAGGCCGCCGACACCCCAATTCTCTGAAACGCTGCCGGTTGAATAGCAGTTGGTGATTGTGCCCTCCTGATTTACTCCCACCAGGCCGCCGACAAAAATCCTTCCCGAAACAATGACTGTGGAATAGCAGTTGGATATTATACTAGTGGATGTCATACCAGGCCAAAAGATGAAATCCTCATTCTGTCCCACCAGGCCGCCGACACATCTCTCACCCGAAACACTGCCGCCCTGCGCATAGCAACCGGTGACGGTTCCCGTTTTTAGGCGGCCTACGAGGGAACCGGTATATTTTCCTGCTCCTGCATCAACATTAGTGTCAATCAACCCCAAATCCTTGATTACTGCATTTTCTCCTCTAACATACCCGAAAAGTCCTATGTTATTTGCACCTGTAGAAGTGTAGGTAAAATTATAGATTTTCCTGCCGCTGCCGTCAAAAACTCCGCTGAAGGCATTACCAAACGAAGTCCCAATGATATTGAAATCTGTTTCCGTATAGGCGCTTAGATCGATATCTGCCATGAGCTTAAATTGTTTGTCCCAGTCGTTCGCGTCAGCTCCAATCTCATTCATCTGCTCGGCTGTGTAAATCAGGTACGGATCGTCAGGCTCTCCCGTGCCGCCGCCATATCTCGCCTCGGCTGCCCGTCCGAATAAACAGATGGCAAGCAATACAACCAACGGCATTGTTAATTTACCGCTATGTTTGCCAGGCCCTGATGGGCTGAGAGTTGTGTTTGAGTCAGGCATATTTTGTCCTCCTTCAAAGAAAGCCTGGAGTATTTTCCTGATGCCTGCGCTTTTGTCAGCCATAGAACCTAAAGTTAAGCGTAAATCGCAAGCCTTGGCAACCAGCAACCAATTTAGCAGTAAGTTATCCATCGTCAGACATCCATCTTCCATGCTATGGCCCTTATTCTACCTAATAGCCTAATCTGCCCCAGGTGGCCTTTTGCAGCCTCTGCAGGTCATACAACCCGTCCTCGGTCTGCGGCACGTAGTCATTCCAGCCTTCAAGCAATTCAGAAAAAACACTACCCACAGGAAGCAGTTCCCGGGGCATTTCCACGGTCTCACGGCCCTTCCATTTCCAGTACTCGGCGTGTCCGTCTGCCATCGAGAGGGTCGCACCGTCACGATGGTGTATCGGAGGGGGACTAATCCGCGGCCATCTTGGATAAAGATAATGGACATAGAAA
>JBARRE010000763.1:0-6853 GCA_049644065.1 Sedimentisphaerales bacterium
CGTATATAGAGGTCCTCTTACAATCAGCGGCACGACTGTCATCCGGGCCGCTGCTTTCAAGACGAATTATCAGAATTCAAGTGTCGTTACGAAAACCTATATCTTTATCAGTGACGTTTTGAGACAATCACACAATGGCCAGGCCCCGGGGCCCGGCTGGCCGACAGGCAGCGTTAACGGCCAGGTCATCAATTACGGCATGGACCCGGACATCGTTAACGATCCCCGGTGGGCCGGCTTGATGGAGATTGCCTTACTCGATATCCCGACAATATCGCTTGTAACGGATCTGGCGAATCTTTTTGACCAATCCACAGGCATATACGTCCACGCCTATAATGACGGAATAACCTGGGAGCGGCGTACGTCTGTCGAGCTGATTAATCCTGACGGCACGCCGGGATTCGGGCTTGATGCGGGCCTGCGGATACGCGGAGCATTCAGCAGAACTGACAGTAATCCCAAGCATGCCTTCCGGCTTTTCTTTCGCACAGAATACGGGGCGGGAAAACTCCGCTACCCGCTGTTCGGCGGCGAGGGAGTGGATGAGTTCGACAAGATCGATCTGCGCACCAGCCAGAACAACTCCTGGTCATACCAGGGCAGCTCGCAGAACACACTCATTCGAGACGTCTTCTCCCGCGACGTGCAGAGTGACATGGGCCAGCCGTATACCCGTAGCCGATACTACCATCTCTACCTAAACGGACACTATTGGGGTCTCTACCAGACGCAGGAACGTGCCGATGCCGATTTCGCCGAGTCATACCTGGGCGGGGACAAAGAACAGTACGATGTAATAAAGAACGACTCATCCGGCTCACGCGCCCTGCACGCCACTGACGGTACGATGGATGCATATCAGCGGCTGTACAACGCTGCGGTCGCCGGCTTCTCCTCCGACGCGGCATACCTTGACGTGCAGGGCCTTAGGCCTGGCAGGACACCAGGTAATCCAACAGGTGAGAGACTGCTCGATCCCGAGAACCTGATGGATTATATGATCTGCACCTACTATACAGGTGATCCCGATGCGCCGGTGAGTTGCTGGGGCCATTTCTCAAACAATGTGTTCGCCATTTACAATCGCGTCCGGCAGGAGGGATTCACATGGTACCGGCACGATGCCGAGCACTCTCTGGGGGCTAACGGCGGTATCAACGAAGGCCGGCTCCTGACCGATCCCACGGATCGTTCCATCGGCCAGCAGTGGCGGCATTTTAATCCGGCCTGGCTCCATATACGCCTGACAGCCAATCCGGAATATCTAATGCAGTTCGCCGACCGGGTGAACATGTATTTCTCTAACGGCGGTCTCTTGACAGCAGCGCCGAATATCCAGCGCTGGATGACCCGAGCAGACCAGATTGATCTGGCGATCATTGCCGAATCGGCCCGATGGGGCGATGCCCAAAGACATCCCCCGCGAACCAGGGATGATTGGGAGGATCAGAATAATTACATGGTCAACACATTCTTCCCCGGGCGGACCCAGATCGTCATCAGCCAGATGCGCTCGGTGAATATGTTCCCGGATATGGCTCTGGTGTCGTTCAACCAGCATGGCGGAGAGATAATACCCGGCTTAGAATTATTTATGTCACAGAGCAACGGCACACCAGGTACGATCTATTACACGCTGGATGGGTCCGATCCGCGCCTCTGGGGCGGCGGCATCAATCCGAACGCAGCAATCTTCGAGGACGACACCACCAGCATGACATTAATCAGCCGGGGATCAATCTGGCGATACAAGGATGATGGCTCGGACCAGGACACTGCATGGCGATACCTGAACTTCAGCGACCGTCTATGGAAACAGGGACCAGCACAACTGGGTTACGGTGACAATGACGAGGCTACCGTAGTAAGTTACGGACCAAATTCCAGCAACAAATACCCCACAACCTATTTCCGGCACGTTTTCTATGTCGAAGATGCCTCCAACTTTACAGAGCTGTCACTCGGAATCGTGCGGGACGACGGCGCGGTCGTGTACATAAATGGCATCGAGGCTACCCCGCGTATAAACATTCCGAGCGGTAATATCAACTATCTGACGTGGGCCTCCGGCTCTGGTGTGCCCGTGGGCGGGGCCGATGAATCGACGTTCTACATGTACGATATCGATCCGGATATTCTCGTCGATGGCACCAACATTATCGCCGTTGAAATCCATCAGGTCAGCGGCACCAGCTCGGACATAAGCTTCGACCTGGAGCTGGTCGGTACAATAGCAGGCTCTGCCTCGGCGCCGATTATCCTGGACCGGACCACTACGGCCAAAGCCCGAACGTTCCATGCCGGCCGGTGGGGCGCCATGACCGAAGCCCGGTTCACGGTCGGACTACAGGGGCTTGTGATTAATGAATTCATGGCCTCCAACCAGGTGACGCTCGAAGACCCCGATGAGGCCGGCGAATTTCCCGACTGGATCGAGATATACAACGGCACGACCGGCACAATTGATCTCGAAGGCATGTACCTGACCGATAAACTCCAGAATCTGACCAAGTGGCAAATTGGTGCCGGAGTAACTATTGATCCCGGCCAATACCTCATCTTTTACGCTGACGACGACGGCACGCAGGGCGTTTATCATACGAACTACCAGCTCAGCAGGAGCGGCGAGACCATTGCACTTATCGACAGCGACGGCAAAACGGTCATTGACTCGATTCTTTTCGACGATCAGTTCGAGGATGTGTCCTACGGCCGATTCCCGGACGGAGGTAATTCCTGGAGCTACCAACAGAGCCCCACCCCCGGTTCGCCCAACCAGATGGATATCGGCCACTAATCAGATAACCACACCCCCTGCTCGAACCACGAGCATGGTTCTGTTAGAGTGGCTAATCAGGGACAGTCCACGAGATGTTATCCATGACGGCTCTATCGCTCCTGCAGGTAAACTCAATTGTCACGTCCCCTGTCTTTTTCAAATCCTTAATCTTGAAATAATGGTTATCCCAGCCACCCTGGCGTACAGGTTTGAATATCCCCATCGATTTGCCGTCAACCGCCACTTCAATTTCAGCATTTTTATGCATAGCAAAATGCAGATCGCTCATGCCGCCGGGGATGGTTGCCGAGAGCGATGAACCGTGGCGCATAATTATAAAGGCGTCGGTCATAGTCTCCTCGTCTTTGCTGGAGTTGACGTTGGTGTAATTCCATATAATTCCGTTGTCACCTGTAAACGTGCCAGTACCGGAAACAGGATACATTTTGTCGAAGGACTCCCAGTTTTTCAGGCCGGCCTTCAAGTGTGCCAGGTAAGCATCGAGGCTGTCCGGCTCATTCTTATACCAACCCGAGTAGGGCGTATTTAGTACAGTCTCATAAACCGCCTGGTGGATAATCATTGCTTCGTGGGGGCTGAATTTCAGCCTTTGCCGGCCCCTGCCGCCGACAACATCGCCCGGCAGTTTGCGCACATCATACCGATAAGCGCCGCAGAATGTAAGGCAGGCCTGAACGTAACGACCCATTTCACTAAGGTGGATACTGTCACTCATCAAATCATCAGGGTTTTTGTAGCCCTCCAGTTCACTGGCGGCGATTTTTTCTCTCATCACCTGAACGGCCGCACCTACGGGCACGACGTACACCTTATGGTTCAGCTCATTGGCCATCAGGTTGATTATTTTGACCGCACCCAGGTGCATGCCCCGTACGTTGTCCCAGCCATGCAGCTCCGGATAAAGCGACCTGTCCGGCGGCAAAACAGTCCAGTAATCATGGATAAAAATGCGAGCATCAGGATTGTTTTCCAAAAGCAATTCGCTGAAGTAAGTGCAGGCTTCGGCCTCGAATTCGGTGTAGAGCCAGGGACGCGTCGCAGTCATCGCTAACACGTCGGCCGTACCAGTGGGCAGTTCATGGAGCGGATTGGCCGAGTTCAACGGTTTGGTTTCGGTAAGTACACGGATAGTGCGCATGTTACCATATATCTCACTGCGACCGGCCTTCAGGGCAATACCTGCGGACTCGGCCATGGATTGCATGTACTGATGGTCTATGATGTAGCTGCTGCCGATGCAGTACAGGTCGTACTCAGCCGGGCAGACGCCGGCAATCAACAGCAGAGCTGTAATTGCAGCTACCTTATTGTAAGTGCCCGTGCCGGTCATTGTCCTTAACTTCCCGCCATGTCCAACATCTGTTTCACAGACGGATTCGGCGATTCAATATCCTTCCCTGAACGGATAGTTACAGTAGGAATGGCTCCGTGTTCCAAATGCATCTTCATACGCAGCGCCTGATCCTCATCGCGACCTCCCAGATTGGCATATCCGAATGTGCGGCATAGTTTCCCAAAAAGGACATCATTGAGATTACAGCCGCCGGTCCGTTCCAGGCCCTCCATGGAGCTGTGCCAGCTCTTAAAGAGATGGGCCTGGGCGAAGGACTGGCCCTGCATGGTGATTTCATTGAGTCCCTCACCCCCGACGACTAATCCCCCTCCCAGCGAGGCCACATGACTGATGATTTTTTTCATGCCTTCGGTGGGTGTTGTCGCTTCGACGAAACAGTTGTGCAGATTATGGGAGACAAGTGTCACATCGATAAAGACCGTATCGAGATTTAATTCCCGACTAGCTTCCAGGATGTTCTGTCCCAGGATGGATCGCCACATACTCAGGCCGGGATGCACCTTGACCATGACCTTTTTGTCTCTATTGTTTCGTCTGCTCGCATTGGATTCCGGTACACCAAGGCCACGCCCCCGATACCAGCTCCACCCGCGCAAATCCTTACGTTCGATTCCGCGGTATTGAAAATCTCTCAGATAAGTATAACTGGGGTGTGACGGATCCATGTCGATTGCATTAAAGTGCGGCATCATTCGAAAGCCCATAGACAGGCCTTTTTTAATAAAAGCCTTGGCCGGCTCGCTCGGTATATAGGTAGGGTAATTCTCATCGTAGGGGTTAGTGCGCCAGTTCGGATAGTGAATCAGACAATGTTTGGGATTTACCTTTTTCGAAATCGCATCCAGGATACTTCCTTCGCCGGGACACCAGCTAACAGCAAATTTGACGTCCCTTGTCCAGTCCTGACGCTTTTGTTCTTCGGCCCGGAGATTATAGGCATCCCACAACCAGCCGCGGTATTGCTCGGCCGGGATCTTCCAATCACCTTCGAACACATTGATACGCCAGACGAGTCCGCCGGCACTCAAATTATCATCTATCGGACCGTATGCCTGAGTGTCGAATCCCAAATGATTCTTCTGCGCTCCCGAACCCACTTGAAGGGCTTTGTATCGATAACGGTTGTCCCGGGTATGAATCCAGAAGCCCCCTTTATTCGATTGCAGGACCGCCAATCCCGCCTCCCAATAGAGCGGCCATTCCCAGTGGGTGTTTGCGATCAGGGAATCATCCAGTTTGAGTTTGATTCCCTGAAAGAAAGGAGCGACGAGCTGGAGATCGGGACGAATGCCGGCCATATTCCATCGACAGGCCAGTACTCCGGGACGCGAAGAGTAAGCCGACGGTTCGATCAGGATAGCACCGCTTTCGGGCTCCACGGAGACGGAAATAATGCCATCGCCATCCCAACTGTGGAAAACAATCTCCGCTTTGAGCGGGGAGATTTGACAGGTTGTGATATTGCCGAACTTGCTTTCATCGATGGAAATGGTTTCATCACCCCGATATATTAGCTGTAGCGCTGCTGATTTATCTACTGCCGCACCTTTGATGAATTCTTCACCAGTCTTTTTGCTTGTGAGCGAGGTCAGGAATCCCTTTTCAATAACCGCCGATTGAGTATGTGTGTGAATAATGATTTTATGCTCTTCCACACGCATTGAAGTCTGTTTGTTCTCTGATGCAGCTAAGCTCATTGCGGCAACGCTTGAAGGCAATTCGTTTCCGCTTGATACATTTGCTAAGGCGACAATGCCGCCGACAGCCTTTAAAAAATCTCGTCTACGCATAATTGTTCTCTCTTTCTTTTAACCGGATTGATGCCAGGCAATTATAGCAGACTTGATGACAAGCGAAACAGAAAAGTTGGTGATACCGATGTTCTTGGCAATGAGATATATTTCAATCGGCGCTTGAAACCTCCAACAATTACGAAAAAGACCGATACACAGCTTAAGGAACCGCCATTCGCACCGGACACCTTTAATTCACCCCCGAGCCTGTGTCCTAAGTGGAAGTACTTCATTGCCTTGAATTTCTCCCTGGGCCGGTCGCCCTCTCTATAAAGTTGGCCCCTTATTACCGCCGTAAATCTGTATTTTCCTCGGTGTCGGCACGAAACGCCTGGATAGGGGGGCCTGCGGAGAAATGTAAACTGCGCCAATAGCGAGTTTGCCGCGTGGTCCCAGATATCCGTGTATTGATCGCGCAGCCTTTTTCTTTCTTCGGCGGTAGGAAAATTCGTCCCCATAAGATGCTCGGTGTACCAACGGATTCGTGCACAATGTAATTCGAATAAAGACCTTTCTTGAGTCTTTTTGAAGCTATCCCAGTAAGGTGCGAATCCCTTGCCAAGAATCTCCAATCGTAAAGCGTAATGTGGAACATCAAGATGTGACTCAACAACGCTTCAAATTGTCTCGACATACTCTTTATTCCATTCATCGGGCCACGGGGCGGACACACGATCCATATAGTCCCGGATGGCTTTAAAGGTCTGGTCTGATAGTGGAGGCTTCTTGGAATTCGTTGCCCCATCAGCGATACTACAAAATAGCGCTACAATCGCTATGCATCGAAGAGCATGATATTTAATCTGCATTTGCATGATTCCTTTCTGTTTCACCAGCGCAGTCCTTCAGCGCCGAGAATTCAGTCACTTTTTCTCGCAAACTCGCTTACTCTGTCATGCTGAG
>JBARRE010000764.1:0-2461 GCA_049644065.1 Sedimentisphaerales bacterium
CCCTTCGACTCCGCTCAGGGTGAAGAACTTCTTCATGCCGAGCGAAGACGAGGCACTGGGGTACTCATACTTAGCTTGCTATATCACGGCTTCTTATTTGTGTTGATACAATAATCCAAATTAGCACGGGTGTCAAAACAAAACGACGGAAAGAAAAAGTGCCGCTTCAAACAGCACAAGCGCATAAAACAAGCCGGGAAAAAATCCCGGCCTTTATTCGTGTCTCATCGTTCGAGCTGCAATTCACCAATCACAGTACGATATACATCCTTAGTTTTCGAAAAATCAGGGTTCGGGCAGCAGAATGTGCTCGATTTCAAGCGGAATTTTATAATGAGTCGGACCTACTGCTATACGATAGTCAATTGTGTCTATGCGGCAGTCGACACCGTCTACCCTGTGACCGACGGACCCGCGTCCACCGGCGCTGACGGGCAGAGACCTTCCTGCACTCGCGATGTCCTTCCGCTTTGGCGGCATATCCGGCCCGGTAAACCGTCGCTCTACCAAAATTCCGTCCGGCAAAGGGCAATAGACGTGCAGACGGCCCGGATTAATCTTTGCCTTCGAGCGCTCGTTAATTTCAAAGCGATATTTGAATCCATCGTGCCAGGCCCTGGCTACCTGGATTTCCAGATCCGAGGTAAGGCGCACCCACTTTTTGTCAGGTTTGAACGGCACTTTAATATGTTTGTATGAATCGGCTGTCAGAGCATGGAAATAGCCCTCTATGCGCCTGATCTCTTTCTGGTCCTGCCTGATGAGTCGGGGATCCAATCGTATCGTCATTCTCACAGGCTCCAGCAGAGTCTGAAGCTTCGGGCGATGACGAGAAAGAAGCGGAAGCTTAAGAGCCGACCGAGCCATGCCCTCCAACTGCATCAGAATTGACGGTGGAGTCATAATAGGGCTGGGACGATATCCCTGGGTCTCATAGAGCATGAAATCCGTGCGAGGGTCATCCAAAACGATCTCGACATCTCGTCCGCTGCTATCTGTAATCCGTTCGATTATGGGCTCGCTACACGTGCCCAGGACCAGTTCGGGCTCGAGTATCCTGGCCTTGCAACTAATCGACATGTTCAGAGAATTCTTCAGCCTTCTGACGGCGGGATTGTAGAGGTTGAGGGTGTAGCTGATCGTATGCCAGTCCACGTCGAAAAATTGGCCCTCCTTTGCTATGGGTACTGGTTTTGTCCGACTGCGGACCTTATCAGCCTCGTATCTCATTGCTGTCTTGGCGCTGTTAGGCACAAATTTCCCGCCGAGCCTGGGTTTTAATCGTCTTGGGCTGAGGGTGCGAGGTGGGGTTGTATACGCCGGCGCCGACACTGGGATGTCCCGTAATTCAAACGGGATGCTAATATGAGCTGGATTGATTGCTATGACATAGCGGATTCCCTCCGCCCGGCCGATACCGTTTCCTCTTCCGCTTATTATACTAGGACCACCCCTCCCTTCGGCAGACATCCCTGAACTGTTGTGTAAGATCGTCTGTCGGCCTACAACGAGCCTGCTCGGCAATGGCTCTCCGACCTGCACCTTGTCAGCAGTAAGCACACTTTCGGGGCGCTGCTCTATTTCGTAGTGGTACACATTAGGAACATTCCGGGCTTTAACTACTTTAATCTCAACATCGTCTGTCAGACGAGCCCAGTTGCCATCAGGTCTGAACGGCAGATCAATGTACTCAATTGACTCTGCCATAAGCGCCTCGTAGCGGCCTTTGAGCAGCCCGATTTCCCCTCCGATCCGCTCTCGCAATCCGGCGTTGAGTTCCACCTTCGGCGGGTAATGCTTGTCAGGAATCATTTCCTTTTTCGAGAGGCTCAGGTTTATCCCCCTAAGCCATTTGATGAAGAACTCACCCTGCATGTACATGCGTTTTGACTGCGGTTGCTGTTGATTGATCTCCACGTCATTACCTTGACTATCTGTAATCTTCTCTATTATGGGCTGAGGCGCTATCCCCAGAAGCAACCTGGGATCGGACATTTCAATCTCGCATGAAATCGAAAGATCTTCCGGCGCGGTCGAATTTCGATACTCCGGCAGAACCGCCGGATTATGCAGTGTCTTCCTGTGGGTAACCGCACTCCAACGTATGGTTAAACCGTCTGCAGTCTTCGCGCCAACCGGTAAATTCTTACGATTGCCGAGTTGAGTTGTTGAATTCAGGCTTCGTGTCGGCGACGGCGTTTGAACTGCAAAGACCGCTATCGAGGAACATACGACAGATACAAAGATTATTCTTCGATTTGGCATAATAATCTCCCTTCAAAAATAATCGGTACGTCATTTAGGCCGGAATGAACATCTGCTTTCTATAAATGAGACGTTTGCCGCGGGAAAATGTTCTTTTAAAAATCGAAAAATAATGAAAAATCAGTCTGCTGTCCTATGAAGATTAGTTGAGCAATCCCATCAACACCAGCCTTGCCTGCTGGCGGTAATCCAGCAC
>JBARRE010000765.1:0-8378 GCA_049644065.1 Sedimentisphaerales bacterium
GTCATAGCTTTTGTCATCGGGCCGGAAGCCGCGGCAACAGTGCCTAGCGCATTAGTTCGAGTCAGCGGCAGCCCAGGTTCAGATATGTCGCCGGCAAGTGCAGGCAGCTCTGATCCGTCGGGAAGGCTTACCTGAGACGGTGGAGTAAGCCATGCAAAAACAAACGCTCCGACAAAACTCACTAATCCCGCCGCCGCTGTTATTATTATAAATTTCTTACTCATTGGTCTTCTCCCAATTTCGCGATTTTCGAACAAATGAAATTGTAGCCCCCTCATCCAGCTCTTTTTGCTCAAGTTTCTCTTGTTCCTTTATAAATTGTATCTTTGCTTCAACTCGTAATCTTTCCAAACCTTCTTTGAACCTTCTGAGCTTTAAAACTTCAGCGATTTTCTCTCTCTGTTGTGATTCCAGCCCATTTACTTTATCTCTGAGTTTTCTAATCTTCTCATCGCTCGTAGTCGAATATCTCAAAAAGAATTCTTGCTCACCTAATCGCTTTTTCGGATTCCCTTCGGTCAATCCTTCGATGATACTCTCTAACATTTTCTGTCGTGCGAGCAGTTCGGCTCGCCTCTGCGCCAACCTTTCTGTAAGTCCAAACAGTTCTGCCCTGGTTTTCTGCTCCTCCTTTTTTTTAATTTCAAGGACACGCTGCAACCGCCATACAAAACGTTTCATTTAATTCTCAATTTTCTACTCTCAATACCGGCCCGTCGGAAGTTATTGCTCTCGTGAACCCAATAGCTCATTCCATGAATTTGTAATAACAGTCAATCGCTCTATAGTTTCTGCAAAATCCGTCCTCTCACGAACAGGTTGAATAAGGAAATCCCTTATCCTGTCTATCAAAGCTAAAGCTCCGTCAATATGCCGATTGCTGCCCGGCGAAAACGCCCCGATGTTTATCAAGTCTTCGGCATCAATATAAATGGCGTATATTTCTCTGAGCTTCTGAGCTGCAAGCCTGTGCTCTTTGCTTGTCACCACAGGCATTAACCGGCTGATGCTCTGTAGAATATCCACAGCAGGATAATGGCTCCTCTCGGCTAATTTTCTCGACAGAACTATATGCCCGTCCAGCAGACTCCTGGCACTATCAGCAACAGGATCAGCCAGGTCGTCGTTCTCAACCAGGACCGTTAAAATACCCGTTATACTGCCATTTTCGGCACAGCCTAAACGCTCGACGAGTCTTGGCATCAGTGAAAAAACGCTCGGACAGTAGCCCTTGGTGGCCGGAGGCTCTCCCGCAGCAAGACCTATTTCGCGCTGAGCCTGGGCAAAGCGAGTAAGTGAGTCCATCATAAACAAAACATTTTTTCCCTTGTCTCTAAAATATTCGGCGATTGTAACTGCCACAAAAGTCGCCTTTACCCGCTGAATCGCAGGAGAATCCGAGGCCGCTACGACAACAACACTGCGCGACAGACCATCCGGGCCGAGGTCCGAATCGAGAAATTCTCGAACCTCTCTGCCGCGCTCGCCAATCAGTGCAACAACATTGACGTCCGCCTCACTCGAATTGGCAATGTCGCCAAGCAGAACGCTCTTACCCACTCCGCTGCCTGAGAAAATTCCTATTCTTTGCCCCTTTCCACAAGTCAGCACACCATCTATCGACCTGATGCCCAATGCCAAATGGCTTGTAATCTTCTCTCGACTTAGAGGTGCCGGACTGCTCGCATCCAATGCCCTTTTATCCATTCCTGACAATGGACCTTTACTATCTATCGGTTCTCCCAGCCCGTTTAATACTCTGCCCAGGATACTATCGCTTAGAGTAATATGCCGTGGAGTGGTCCGGGCAATTACCGTATCGCCCGGTGATATGCCCTCTATATGCTCTAGCGGCAGCAAAATAAGATGGTCGTTCTGAAATCCGACCACCTCAGCCATCACTCCCCGACCATCGCGAATCCGGATACTGCAAAGCTCTCCCAAACCTATTGCCGGACCGGTAGATTCAACTGTCTGCCCGGAAACCCGTACCACAAAACCCTGGCAATCCAACAGATTTACATCGCGCAGCGCCGAGTGAAACCTCTCAAAATCAACCTGATTGTTTAAAGTCTCAATTGTAGCCATAATTTAATTTGCCTTCTCAAGCGCTTTGCCAATTCGTTCCAGGTTGTCATCGATCAGCGATTTGATAATCCCTTTAGGGCTTTCAAGTAAACATTCCGCTCGCCCGATATTGGGATCGGGAATTAACTTAATGCCGGCTAAAACACCACCCGGCCCGTCTTGCTGGGCCTTCTGGCATTTTTCAAGATCTTCAGGATTCAAATGCACTATTACATCCTGGCTGCCCGGTGCATTTTTGAGGGCTTCTTTGATGATGGATTCTATTTCGTAGTCCCCATTTTCCACTTTTTGCATCAAAATCTTCCTGGCGATTTCGACCGAAAGTCTGGCGATTTCTTCTCTGTGCTCGACATACAGTTTGTCGCAAATCTGATTGAACTTGGCAATCACACCGTTGAGCGTCTGGCAAGCTTGCGAAAAAACAGCTTTCTGAGCTTCTAAATCTTGCTTTAGAATTTGCTCGGTATTAGCTTCTGAATCAGCTCGGCCAGAACTGGACATTTTACTCCCAACACCACCGGCATAATCATCCAGGACTTTTGCTGAGATAATCGGCTTATTTAGATTGACTGTAAGTGTTTGTGACATTTTGCTATCGCCCCGTCACCCTGAGTGTACCTTCCTCATTAGCCTCTCGGAGCGGCCTGACGACTTCTTCTCTCGCATTAAGAACCTCTTTTTCCAGCGGCTCCTGCATCAATGAGATTTCTTCATCAAGCATCGAAACAGCCCGATCGGATATATTTGAGCGTATCTTTTGAACTATATCTTCATCCGCCCCATATAGCGCCAAAGCTAACTTACCCGAGTCCACACTTCGCAGCGCTTCCTGCAAAGACCTGTCCGCTACCGACGTTATATCTTCCCACGTTATCATCAAACGTTTTACCATAGCGGCCGTTTCCTCGTCATTTTTGCCGATCTCCTCAAGCATTGGGTCTCGCATATCTTTTTCCAGGCCGCTAAGCACAATAGCCAGTTTTCGCAGGGTTTGCTCCGGTCTCTCCACGAGGGTTTCTCCTTTGAAACTCTTCAGCCGTTTGGTAATCGTAGATGCCATTCGCTGTCTCACTCCACCGCCCATCAGTTCCGGATTTGTCATCTTACACACAGCCTTAAGACGAACTTCTTCGTTCAAGAGCGACAGAACCTCCTGGCTTTTCTTCGGAGGCAGTTCCGACAGCACCACTGCAATCGTTTGTGGGTGTTCGCCATCCAGCGCAAGAACCAATTCGTCTGTGCTGGCCTGACGAATATCCAAAAACAAATCCTTTTGCTCTGTAGCTTTTTTTACCTGCAATTGAATTTGCTCGACCTTTTCTTTATCAAGAACGTTTACAAGCATTTCGTTGAGAAAAGCCTTTACACCAAATTTCTGATTTTGTTCCTGCTGAAGTGTGTTACAGAACTCCCGGGCGACCTTAGCTTGTTCTTTAACATCCATCTGCTCCGATGCATCGATTTTCGCAAGCTCTATGGCAATTTCCTGAATCTCGTCGGCTTCAAGTCCCTTGAGAAGCTCAACAGCAGTTAAAGTATCCAGACTCATCAGTAACATTGCAGCCTTTTGTTTACCCGACAATGCCATATACTTAGTCCCTCTTTCAATCCTTCTGTACTAATATCTTTCTTACAATTTCTATTACAAGACCGTCCGTCTCTTCTCTATACCTGGGAATATTGACTTTGACTTCGTCGTACATCACATCCGTCTTTCATGAATACAAGTTCGCTTTTCTCATTCATTTCGCGCAAAACCCGGACAATCTCCTCTCTGGCATCTTCAATATCTTCATTCTTGGGAGCCGATATAAGTGACGCCTCCTCATCTAAAGCGGCAACGGCCCGCTCAGAGAGATTAGACCTTATTTTTTGTATAATCGCCTCATCTGCCTCGTGTAACGCTAACACCAGTTTATTTGCATCAACTCCCTTCAAAACATCCTGCAGTGACCTGTCCGTCACATGCGGTATGTCCGCCCAAATTATCATTAATTCTGCAACCATTTCACCAGCCCGGCGGTCTTTGCCATGTATCGCATTGAGCAGGCCATCCCGAATCTCTTTACCGAGGTCTCGCACAATCACAGCTACTTTCCTCAAAGACTGTTCGGACCAGGACGGTAAAGGCTTATCAGTGCGACCAGCAACGAGAGATTCAAGCCGTTCGGAAACCGCTTCTGCTATTATTGCTTTTGCTTCGGCCGTCATCTTCTTACAACTGCTCATCCTGCCGGCAACACTGATCCTGGTGCCCCCATCCAAAAAGTTAAGCACCTCCATCATTTTTTTTGCCGGCAATTCCGATAATACTACTGCTGTAGTTTGAGGATGCTCATACGCCAGAACCAAAGCTAAGGTTTGAGGATCAACGGAACGAATAGATATGAAAGGATCACGGTTGCACAAAACTTCCTGTATCTGGGCCTGAATCTGCCCTGCTTTCTCTTCACCTACCGTACTTTTCAGCACTTCGTCGAGAAAACCGTTGAGCTGAAATGTTTCGGTTACCTTCAACGAATGGTGGAACTGCCGTACAATTTTGGTGCTCTTCCTGCTGCTTTTTAAATCGGCGGCCTCCAGATATGCCAGCTCTACCGTCAATTCCTGGACGACCTCAGCATCGAGACCCTTTACCAGTTCCGCAGCAGTGGCGGCATCCAAGCTCATCAACAACATTGCAGCTTTTTGTTTACCCGTCAATGCCAATTATTTACCCCCCTTTTTCTTCAATCCAACTGGTAAATAATTGTTTGACACGTTCGGGATTATTCTCCAAAGCACTCGCTATCTGTCTGCGTAATACTAACGGCTCCGATCCCCCTGATCCACCTGGAAGAAGACCGCCGGCCCCCTCACTTCCGGGAAGCTGCGCAGACCCGGTTCCCATTTTCACTTTTCTCTTTGCACCTCTGAACATGCGAAGAACAAGCAGGGCGCACACAGCCATAATCCCCAACGAAGCCTGGCGTGCGATCGCTATGAAATCAAGCCCGGCCGATAGCTCTTCGTCCAGCAACGAAGCGACCGGTCGATGAAACCTGGCGTTAACTACTTTAAGAGAATCTTTACCTGCAAGATCCAAACCGAGTGCATTTTCAATGAGTTTTTCCACATCATTAGGATCCATTGCAGTTGCAACCTGCCCGCCAGAGCCTGCTTCATTCGAATCGGGAGGCGACAAGTCAACAACAGCAGCAACCGACAGAGATTTTATTTCGCCCGGCAATGTAACCTCCTGCGTCACAGTTTTGCCGACCTCATAGTCAGTAAGAATTGTTTCATCCTTTTTTAAGCTGCCAGATGCGGTTGCCTCGCCTGCAACAGGCGTACCGCCGGCTCCGGTTTCGGAACCAGTTGTAATCTCTTCCTTTATAGCAACTCCCTTTGGATCTAATTTTTCTGTAATGGTGCTAACGCTGTTCATATCAACAACAGCATGAATCCTGACTTTTGCCCGGCCGGGTCCCAGGACAGTGGTGAGCATCTCCTCAACCTTGTCCTCCAGGTTCTGCTCCACCCTTTCCCTGTAATCCTGAACGGTGCCGGCCCCACCGGCCATAGTCTGGTCCGACTCACTGGAAAGAAGACGGCCCTGGCTATCGATCACGGTTACATTTTCTGAGGTAAGCCCTTCAACACTGCCGGATACCAAATGTGTAATCGCTGCTATATTCAAAGAGCTCAATCTGTAACCCGGTTTTAATCGAAGGACCACAGAGGCAGTGGTTTTCCCTGCCTCAGATGTAAAAAGTGTTTGTTCCGAGCTTACGATATGGATCCGGGCGTGATTTACGCCGTCGATCATCTGGATGCTCTTGGCAAGCTCCTCCTGTAGTGCCCGCTTAAGATTAACGCTTTGAACGAACGGGCTTATTCCGATTTTCTCATTATCAAATATCTTGTAACCACCCTGCCCACCTGCCGGAAGCCCCTCTTTTGCCATATCCAGACGAAACTGATAAACCTTCTCTTTCGGAACGTAGATACTTGTCCCGCCGTTGCGTAATTCATACGCAACGCCCTGCTCACCGATTTTCTCTGTAATCTGAGAGGCTTCTTCGGGAGCAAGTTCCTGGTACAGCATTCTCATATCAGGTCTGCGGGCCCAATGGACAAGCAAGCCACTGACAATTACAAATGTCAGAACGATAGCAACAAGAAGAGCCCGCTGAACCAGACTTACCTTTTCCCAAACTGCTCTTATCTTTTGGACAAAGCCCAAGAAATCCCTTCGCACATTGATTATTACCTGCCGGAGAAGGCAGGAATAACCAACAACGGATCGCAATCAATTACAACGGCATATTCATCGTTTGTTTGTACGCTTCAATTAGCTTGTTTCTTACGCCCACAAGAAGCTTGAAACTCATATCAGCCTTAGCCACGGCAGAAACCACAGAAGTAATATCTTCGTTCTTGCCGGACAATAAATCCTTGATAGACATATCCGAAGACTGTTGAAGATCATCGACCCTGGATATGTAGTTCCTGGCAGCCTTAATAGTATCAGCAAAATCTGCTATCTTGCCGTCGGCACTTCCAACTTTCGGCATCCCTGGAGAATCAGTACGAACTCCCGGCTGTACGGAGTGAAGGGGCCCGGTCACATTTGCATTTACATTGATCATCAATTATTCCCTAATTTATCGAAGTAACTCGAGTGTGGTTTCCAGTATTTGCTGATAACGTTTCAAAACCGCTATATTGGCCTTATATATACGTGTCGCAGTATTAAGATTCATCATCTCGATGGGCAGACTGACGTTCGGCATAGCGACATATCCCTCCTCATCCGCCATAGGGCTCCCGGGATCTAAAACCTTCAGAAAGTCACTCATATCCGTGACTATCTCATCGATTTTGACGCCGCCCAAATCGCTGTCTGATCTGAACGTAGCTTCAAGCCTGCGGTAAGGCTCGCCCTTGCCGGCATCGGATGTGCGGGCGTTAGCAACATTCGATGAAATCACTTTCATCTGTCTGCCCTGTGCCTGTAAACCCGAAATCGCTATATCTATCGGACCGAAACTATTGTCAATTCCCATCTGACGTATTCCTTTTCTCGTTCCTTTCTGATCCCGGTTTGACTCGAAAACACCGGCAATCAAAAATGGAAAACTACTTTACACTTATTGCTAACGCAATTTGGGCGTACTTCTTGCTGAGCAGCCGAATATAAGCTTTGTGGCGAAGCGAATTTTTTATCATTTGCCCTACTTCGGCTTCCAAATTAACGTCATTACCGTTCGATTTTACGGGTGTCTGTTTAGGCTGGTAAATTTGTGCCTCAACCTCGCTAAGGTCAAATTCCCCGGACGAACGCAGGCACCTGGCAAGCAACTCTTCAAATTTGACATCGACCCTGCGGTATCCGGGGGTTTCGAGATTGGCAATATTATTGGCAATCGCTTTCTGGCGAAGAGTCTCAGCCTTTACGCCGGCATCTATAAGGTCCACTATATTTTCTGTTTTGGACATCAGAAGTTCCCAAATATTTATACACAAACCTTGCCTGCTCAATAAAAACAGCAATAATCGTGCCAAATTCTTTTGAACGGCCATTTTCAGCATGTTAATCCCCGCCATGTACACAAAAAGCCATTAAGCGCAAACAGCCGCATGGTTGAATGGCGACGATAATGTCAGGATTTTATACAACAAGGAGCGTTTCTTTACATGCAGACTCGACCTGATGACGCCCCTGAGCTTACTCTTGCTCCTATCTTGCTGAGACAAAACTCACAAAATGAATCCCCCTCTAAAAAATAAACCGGAAATTCTTACCTATGCATAGGAATATTTCTCCGCTATCACAACCGGCAGAAAATTTCTTAGACCCATCAATATATTTTTTCAATGCCCTTAAGTGTTAAATTTACAAGCGTTTACTGCTTTTCAGTATCCATCTCTCGAATGCTGGCATACCAATTGCTAATATTAATTGACTCAATAGGTACTGCTATATGAATGTTAACTTGTTAATAACCGACAATAATTTTGCTGCAGCAACGGGCGCAAGTTCAGTTCTACCAAGGTCTGATGAAATCAGAAAAGGTGAGAAATTTTCTCTGACTCCGGATGATAAACATTCGCAGGTCAACGGCCATGAAAAGCCAACGGCCGATAATATTAATGAGGAAATCCGGAGCCGGAAAGAGCCCATTAGTAAATCACCGCAAGAGTCTACACAATCGATCCGAAAAAGACCAAAGTCCGAAAATTCCTGCGACGCTGAGAATAAAACAAAGTCAAAAGAGCAAAGCGCAGCTTCCGGCACAATCAAGCAG
>JBARRE010000766.1:0-2866 GCA_049644065.1 Sedimentisphaerales bacterium
GCCCAGGGCTCGTTGCCGTAATCTATCGTTCGCTGGTCCCTCCAGTGCCACGATTCACAATGTCCCTCGGCAAACGCCAGGGTCGTGCCCTTGGGGTGACGCATGGGGATCGGATTCCACCACGTCGGCTGTGTGTACCAGATGGCCCAGCAGGCATCCCAGTCTTCGCCGTAATCATCGAGAAAAACCATTCTTTCGCCGGGCCTGGTGATTTCCGAGAGTTTCGTATATACTCCGCCACTTCCGGTGAATTCGACTCCGTTCATTGAATGGACGGTACTATATGTACGCATTTCATTCCGTTCGGCTACCGGACATCGATACAATTTGGTCATCTTGGTATATTCGAATAAGAGACCTTTTGTAATAGCTTCGAGTTGTTCTTCGACAGGTCTCTCGTTTGGCAGGTTCCCGATGAGCTTTACCCATCCGTCATCGCCGGCCAGTCCTCGAACCAAGCGACCGTCATTATCGTCGACGTACATTAGCCAGGCCATGACGAGGCCTTTGAGATTATGGAGACAAACCGCCCTTTTGCCTTGTTCTCTCGCCCTGTTCAAAGCCGGGATTAAAATTGCCATCAATAACGCAATAATTGCGATTACCACCAGAAGCTCAATTAAAGTAAATCCGATTCGTTTGCTCATAATGGCACCGGTGACAAGTTTTTCAGGAGATCGTCCACATATTTTATACTTTTTGTGGTCACAGAGCAAGAGATATATGAAAGCCGGATTTATCAGAAATGCTGTTCTATACAACAATAAAACGGGTTTCTGTAGGATTTCAGCCCTTCAGGACATCCAGTATTGTTGTTTCGATTAAAAAAATAATTTTTTTATTTTTATTGAAGATTCGTCGGTTATTATAGTAGAATTATTGCTCATGAAGTATATTCTTACGTCTCTCAAGAATATACTCCATAAAAAAGAAACGAGAGACAAAATATATATGGCCGTTACAAGGCCAAAGGAGCACAGAAGTGAGTACAGGTACAGTAAAATGGTTTAACGGGAAAAAAGGCTTTGGATTTATAACACCAGATGCCGGCGGCGAGGATTTATTCGTTCATCACTCTGAAATCAAGACTGATGGTTACGCCACTCTTGATGAAGGCCAGAAGGTGGAGTTCGAAATCGGCGAGGGCAAGAAAGGCCCTTGTGCGACGAACGTCATCCCTGGCTAATCCATAGCAGCGCGCCGAAAAACCAACGGGCTCCACTCATAGCGGAGCCCGTTTCGCTTTGACATTTAATCCGCCTTATACCCACTCCACCACTCCACTACAAAATTATTTTTTTATTTTTCTTGAACTCCGGTTGGCTCTCGAAGTATAATAGTATGCAGTGTAGTATATTCTCACGTCTCTCAAGAATATTCTCCCTAAAAAACCGAGAGACAAAATTTATGGCCGTTATAAGGCCAAAGGAGCATAGTAGTGAGTACAGGTACAGTAAAATGGTTTAACGGAAGCAAAGGTTTTGGATTTATCACCCCCGACGACGCCAGCGAGGATTTATTCGTTCATCATTCGGAAGTCAAGATGAGCGGCTACGCCAGTCTTGACGAAGGCCAGAAGGTGGAGTTCGAGGTCGGACAGGGCAAAAAAGGGCCTTGCGCGACGAACGTCATCCCCGGCTTATCCGAAGCAAAGCACCGGAAAAACCAGCGGGCTCCACTCAAACTGGAGCCCGTTTTCAATTGAATATTTAATCCCCATATAACCGGCAATAGTCTCAAGTTTACCCGGATTGATTAAGGAGGTAACGTTTAAAGCTTTCGAGATGAGTACGGAACACATACGAAATTTTTCGATCATAGCACATATTGATCACGGCAAGAGCACACTGGCAGATCGCATGCTCGAGCTGACCGGCACAATATCCGACCGTCAGAAGGTCGATCAGTTTCTTGACAACATGGATCTCGAACGCGAACGAGGAATAACCATCAAGGCCTCGGCGGTAACGATGAATTACCGGCACCAGGGCAAAACATATATGCTGAATTTGATCGATACCCCGGGACATGTCGATTTTCATTATGAGGTTTCAAGGGCACTGGCCGCTTGTGAGGGTGCACTGCTTGTGGTCGATGCCAGCCAGGGTGTCGAGGCACAGACCGTGGCGAACGCTTACCTGGCGATTGAAAACAACGTTGAACTTTTGAGTGTAATCAACAAGATTGACTTGCCCGCGGCAGATCCTGACCGGGTGGCAGAAGAGATCGAACATGTTTTCGGGATCCGTGCCAATGAGTCTTTCAAGATCAGCGCAAAGAGCGGATTGGGTATCGAGGAGCTTCTTGAAGCGATAGTGACGTTCCTGCCGGCACCCCAGGATAAAAGCAACGAGCCAACGGCGGCATTAATTTTTGACAGTCACTGCGACCAGTACAAGGGCGTGATATGTTACGTCAGGATTTTCGCCGGGTCCCTGAATACGAAGCAAAAGGTCAGTTTTATACGCAGCGACAGAACTTATACAATTACCGAGCTGGGGAAATTTATCCCTGAGATGACTGCCGTTGACAAGCTCAGCACTGGAGATGTTGGTTATGTTATCGCAAATATTCTCGAGCTGGCCGACGTGACAATAGGTGACACAATCACGGATAATGCCGAACCCGCTTCGCAACCTTTGCCCGGCTATAAAAAACCGATGCAGATGGTTTTTTCAGATTTTTACCCCGGCACGAATACGGACTATTCAAGGCTGAGGGATGCCTTTGACAAGCTTACCCTTAATGACGCAAGTTTCTCATTCAGTCCTCAGAATTCGCCTGCGCTCGGCTTTGGTTTCCGGTGCGGTTTTCTTGGCCTGCTGCACATGGAGATAATCCAGGAACGGTTGGAACGCGAGAACGA
>JBARRE010000767.1:0-1869 GCA_049644065.1 Sedimentisphaerales bacterium
GCATTGAGGATACGAGAGTCCTTTTTGGAACGCTTTGAAGAATGTTTGAACAATAGCCATCGAAGTCCCTTAAGGGCTCTACGTTCATCCACAGAAGCCTCTCTCCATTGCTCTTTGCGGACCTCATCCACAGCCTCATTAAGAGCTTTGGCGATATGAAAGCGATCCAAAACCAAGGTGGCGTTGGGGCAATGCTCCTCTATGGCTCCTATATAGGTCTCAGACATGTCACAACATGCCCATTTGATATTACTTTTTTGATAATGACTGAGCATCTCGTTGAAGAATATGTCAATGGTTTCCCGGCCCTTTCCTCTACCAACCCAAACGACACAAGATCGGTCAAGATCGTAGACGACGGTAGCGTATTTATGCCCTTTGCAGTAAGAGATCTCATCAATTCCTATAGATTTAAGGCCTCGAATTCTGTGTCCATCACGTATGCGGGTTATGCTACGATGCAAGAGATCAGAAAGGGTTGACTTTGGAATATGCAATATCCTTGCAGCAGCTTTCTGGGTCATTAACTGGCAAAAGAGAAGCATAGCATACTCAAAGCGGTAGGTTATATGGGCATAGGCATCGGCCCAAGGGATATCTTCTTGTACTCGGCCATGGGTAGGGCATAGAATCTCTCTTGGCCAATACCAGAAGAAGACGGACCATCCACACACGGGAATATCACGCCATTTCCTGGCCGTATCAACTGCGTGCACTATGCGACCACGACGCTTGCAGTAGGAACACAGACAACCATTTTTGTAAGGTTTAACCCAGAGGTTCAATTCCCTATCTCTGATTTTGAACTGAAAGCCAGTTACAGATAATCCTTTTAACTTGAGCAGTTTTCCGATAAACTTGTTTACGGTCATAGATTCCTCCTTTTTATTGGTTTTTGATCAACCTTGAAAATAGGTAGGAATCTATGACTTTCAACTAGAGCATCATGCAGTAGCCCTTTGTTGCCCGTAAAGAAGAACAATTATCAGAAGTGTTGTCACTTACTCATTCACTGTGCCATAATAATTGTTCTTGTTTACGGGTAAAAGATCGATAGATTTATTTAATTGGGTATTAATTCCGAACTAACAAGACTTAGTAGTCTTTGGTGCTAAATTCTTTTGGGAAACTCGGATAGAGCCAAAAAATCTGGCAACAATGGGCGAAACAGCTAACAGTAAAAAAGAAAATTCAAAATCTGTATAGACAGCTTTTTCATATAAAGGAACGGGTTAAGTATGATGAGCAGCTCGAGCTGATTTGGGGACAAGGGTTGCTTCTGTGGAAATATGAGGAATTCGATATCGAGTATCCTATCATCACACAGAGGATGTTCGTTGAGCATAATGTAGAAGAAGGGATAATTCATATCTTAGCGCCGGACGACGCAGAACCAAACCTGGAATTTGACGCCTTAACAGATATTGATGTTCCGGATTTTTCTAACCTGCGCAAGTTTTTCGAAGAAACAGAATATGATCCAGCAGACTCTGAGTCCTATGCTCCCATTCTAAAGCGTATGGCGGGTTCCATTTCTCCTGATGCGCAATTTTTCGATTCTTATGATGATATTCAAGGTATACCTTCCGAACTTCCCAAAGTTATAGACTGCTGGATGCTCTTTGTTCGCAAAAGGTCAGAAAATGCAATCATCAAGGACATTCACAGCCTTAAGGATAAGTTAAAGAATCGTGAGCATATTGAAGTTCCCTTACCCGGCGGACTCAGTCCATTTTTTGAGGAACCGGAAGACAAGACCCCAGTTTATGAGGGATTTGAGACGCGCGATGAGTGGAGTGCATTTCTAGAGAAAGAAATACTGTTTCCCTTAGCAGCAAACCACGAGCAAATCCAGATCCTTGACCGAAT